>CAYWVI010000005.1:0-54564 GCA_964461905.1 uncultured Rhizobium sp.
TGTGCAGAATAAAACTGCATTTTCGCTTACAAAGAATTAAGAATTATAAGGTTTTCTTGAGAAAAATAAATTTGCTAATTATTACGCTAACAGCTTTTGGCTGCTACACGCTAATTGCGGTATTCTCTAGTTATCAATTATTTACGATTTTAAAACAGCAAACTTTCTAACATTTAAAAAGCAACAACTCTGCTGCTAACTTAAAAGTCATTTTTGAAAAAGCTCGAAAGCTAAATATGAAAGTTTTACTTAGATGTCCTACCAAGATCTTCTGATTTTTTATTTCAGCTTCAAAAGCGGGAGGCGAAGTATTAAAGTTATATTTCTTAAGATGTCAACAGGTTATATTAAAAAAAGTTAAATATTTTTTTATGCCCCAGATAAAACTTACTCTACGTAAGATAGACAGCTTTATAAAAAATTAAATTTTTTAATCAGAACTAAAAAATATTCAATTTTTCTAACCCTTTTTATTCTTTTTTAAAAAAAAATTATATTAATTAATGATTAATTAATATATACTTTATATGTACTTATTTAAATACAAAAAAAACCGCCTCATTTTTTATGAGGCGGTTTTTTAAATATATACATTACTGTATATACTATTCTGATTTTGATTCTGATTTTTTTGATCTAGATTTTTTAGGTTTTGGCTCTTCTGATTCTTCTTTAGATTCTGAATCAACAACTTCTGATTTTTTGCGAGATTTTTTTTCCGCTTCAAGTAATGCACTTATTTCAGACTCACTTCTGCTAACAATTAAACGCACTTCACAACTTACCTCAGAATGAGGAGCGACAGTAACTTGATATAAACCAATTTCTTTAATTGGTTTTTTTAAGAAAATATCAGAACGAGATACATCTTTTGAGCCAACAACTTCATTTATTTTAGCAGCGATATCAGCTGAAGAAACTGAACCATATAATCTACCATCATCTGACGCACTTTTGATGATAATGATATCTTTACCCAAAAGACTTATTTGAAGTTTACCAGCAGCTTCCAAATTTTTTTGATTAATTTTTTCGAATTCTTGTTTTTTTGATTCAAAAATTTTGTAGCTATTTTCAGTAAAAGAAATCGCCTTTTTAGATGGAATTAGGAAATTTTTTGCGTAGCCGCTTTTTACTTCTACAACGTCACCGATTTTACCTAAGTTGGCAACAGTGGAAATTAATATGATTTTCATTAGTTGGACTTATTAGTTTGTTGCTAAATCTTTAGCAATTGGAGAGATTAGGGCTAAATGACGAGCTCTTTTGATTGCAACCGCCAAAGCTCTTTGTTTTTTAACTTCAACATTTGTAATTCTGCTTGGAATAATTTTTCCTCTTTCAGATAAAAATTTATTCAACAGCTTAAGATTAGTGTAGCTGATTTCAGACAAAGAAATGTCTTTTAAAGGACATACTTTTTTTCTTCTAATAAATACACTTTGATTAACTAAAGAAATTTTGATATATCCTTCTTCAGTATTTTGAGTAGTATTGTTAGCACTATTATTTTTGTTAATTCTTGTAGCCATAAAACTCCTTAAACTTCAAATTGAACTTGATCTAAAACCAAATCAGCCTTGCTAGGCTCTTTTTTGGTAGAAACCTTCCCAGCTTTATAATCTTTTGCTGTAACAGAAGCAAATAAAGGAGATTCCACCTGATGCGCTTCAGTTATAAAAGTGATGTTTCTAATTATGTCTTCATTAAAGCTCATAACACGCTTTAGCTCAGCTACAGCAGAATAATCAGCATTGATATTTAACATCACATAATGTCCGCGAATATTCTTTTTAACTTTAAAGGCTAAGTCTCTTAATCCCCAATATTCTTTGGAAACTACTTTTCCTTTGGCATCAGTAATAATTTTAGAAAGCTTTACAACTAAAGAATCTACATCCTCAGCAGTTAAATCTTGTCGAGCAATCAAAACGGTCTCGTAAAGAGGCATAAATAAAGGTTTTAAATTGAAATTAATGGCTTCTTTTTAAGCAACTAAAAAATTGAGAGCGGGGCAAACTATTCATCGGTTTTTTAATTGCAAGGTTAAAAGTTCAATTAAAAACTTTAGTAACCTCAAAGATAAATATAAAATCATAAATTTTTGATTCTTATAATTTTGTCAACATTCTCTTAAATACAGTAAATATTTGATTACTCAAAAAATAAAAAAATGCATATTATTAACCGAAAAGCCCATTTTAATTATACAATTGAAGAAGAAATTGAAGCTGGAATTATTTTGCTTGGTAGCGAAGTAAAATCTGTGCGTGATGGTCGGGTTAATATAAGCGAATCTTATGTTGCTGAAATTAGTGGAGAGCTATTTTTGGTTAATTCAAATATTAGCGAATATAAAGGAGCTAATAAATTTAACCACTCACCAAAAAGAAATCGCAAACTATTACTTCATAAAAAACAAATTCAAAAAATAGTCGGGAAAATGCAAACCCAAGGCTATTCTGCCGTTCCAATCAAAATATTTTTTAATAAGAAAAATTTTGCTAAAGTTATAATTGGACTTGGTCGTGGTAAAAAACTTTATGATAAACGTGAATCTATAAAGCAGCGCGATGATAATCGCAGAAAACAACGTGGTGAAGAATGAATAATGCAAAAATTTTATTACTTCCTCTTTCCTCTCTTAAACGTGTAGGGCCAACTCTTTCTGGTTTTTTAAGAAACCTTGTTGGTTCAAATAAAATTTTTGACTTATTGCTACATCAACCAGTTCGTGTGGAAAAAATCCTGTTTTGTCCTCGACTTTTTGAAATGCAAAACGATTCACTTATAATTTTAAAAGCCAAAGTTGAATCACATTTTAAGCCCACAACATCTCGGCAACCTTTTAAAGTTATTTGCTACACGCCAAGTGGTTATGTAAACTTGGTATTTTTTAAAATTTTTCCTAGCCAAATTGCCAAAATGCCAATTGGCTCTGAAATAGCTATATTAGGGCGTCTGCAAAAAATTTCAGGAGAAAATCAAATTGTTCATCCACAAGAAATTTTACCAGCAAATCAAATTGAAAAATTACCAAAAATTAATGTGATTTATCCTCTTGGAACTGCAATTTCACAAAAATTTTTAAGTCAAAAAATTCATGAAGTTTTAGAAAAAATTGATGAAAAAGATGAAGAATGGATTGATATAAATTTAGTAAAAAAACAGCTCTGGCCAAGCTTTGGTGCAGCACTC
The DNA here is from genome assembly GCA_964461905.1 of uncultured Rhizobium sp. Taxonomy (GTDB): domain Bacteria; phylum Pseudomonadota; class Alphaproteobacteria; order Rickettsiales; family UBA1997; genus UBA2645. Next base: position 3,199 of record CAYWVI010000005.1, read on the forward strand.
AGAAAAATTCACAATCCACAATTAGAAAGTGATTTGTTGCCAGAAAATTTGGCACGAAAACGCTTGGTCTATGATGAGCTTTTAGCTTGGCAAATTGCGGTTTTGCTAGCAAAAAACCAAAATGGAAAAACTAAAAACTTCAATAAACCAACACAAAATTTAGCCGAAAGTTTTTTAAAATCATTGCCATTTCAGCTTACAAAATCACAACTTCAGGCTATTGAAGAAATTTTATCAGAAATTAATTCTACCAAAAAAATGCTACGACTTTTGCAGGGTGACGTTGGTAGCGGAAAAACTGTAGTAGCAATTGCCTCATGCCTTCAAACACTTTCGCACAATAAACAAACTTGTGTTGTGGCACCAACAACAGTTTTGGCGAAGCAGCATTTGGCTTACTTTCGTAAGCTTTTAGAAAAAATGGAAATCCGTGTAGAAATTTTAACTTCAGCAACAACAAAAAAACAAAAAAACAAAATTATTGAAGAATTAAAAAGTGGTAAAATTGATATTTTGATTAGCACCCATGCGGTTTTAGAAGATGATGTAAAATTTAAAAATCTTGGTCTTGCAATCATTGACGAACAACATCGATTTGGTGTGATGCAACGTTTAAAAATGGTGGAAAAAGGTTTGGATGTTGATGTTTTGTTAATGAGCGCAACGCCCATTCCGCGCAGCTTGATGATGGGTTTATATGGAGATATGGACATTTCAATTTTGAATGAAAAACCAAAAAATCGCCAAACAATTGAGACCTTGGTTATGTCGGCAAAAAAAACTTTGGAAGTTTATCAAGGAATTAAACGAGCGATTTCTAGAGGTGAAAAAATTTACTGGATTTGTCCAGCAATTGATCCTTCTGAAAATTCAGAAAACAATTCTGAACCTTCCTTAACAAACGTGACAGAAAAGTTTGCTGAATTAACAAAAATTTTTGGCAAAGAATTTGTTGGATTGCTTCATGGAAAAATGAAAGAAAATGAGAAAGAAAAAATAATGAAAGAGTTTTCTAATCCAAGCGGCAATCTGAAATTGCTGGTTGCAACCACAGTAATTGAAGTTGGAATTGATGTTCCTGATGCTACGGTTATTTTAATTGAAAATGCCGAAAATTTTGGTCTTTCACAGCTTCATCAATTGCGAGGAAGAGTTGGCAGATCAGATAAAAAATCTTTTTGTATTTTGCTTTATGGAGAAAAATTTGGAATCAATCAACGTCAAAGATTGGATATTTTGCGCCAATCAAATGATGGATTTTTTATTGCCGAAGAAGATCTAAAAATGCGCGGTGGCGGCGAGCTAGTTGGAACTAGGCAAAGTGGATTTCCTGAATTTAAAATTGCTAATTTAATGTTTGATTCAGATTTGCTAAAAATTGCTCACAAACAAGCGAGGTTAATTTTAAATTCTGATCCAAACCTACAAAATAAAACTCTTCAAAATCTGCTAAAACTTTTTGATTACGACGATTGTTTAAAAGTTATTAACGCTGGTTAACGACCCTTAGAATTTTGTTTATTTGGTTGGCTTGCATTTGAATCTTTATCTAACTGACTAAAGCAATCTTTGATTTTATCATTGAATTTATCGTGTAAAATAAAAGACCCAGCTAAAACTGAAAGTCCTCGGACAGCTCCTGCTTTTAATATTGTTTGTGGTGACATTTTTACAGTTTCTTTTAATGCTGCCAAATAGGATTCTCCGACACTAAGAGAAGGGTTGTATTTCATCACGAAATTTCCAACAGAATCTGGAAATGAAGAGATAAAGCCTTTTGCAAAAATTTTTACACCCTGTTCTAACAAGTTACTATCTTCAATCTCATTATTCATCGCAGACCAAAATCCAGCATTTCGCACGAAATAAGCTGGTGCAACTTTGTACGATATTCTTGTTAATTTTCCTGCGATTTCAACACCCATTTCACTTAGAACTTTTTGAAAACCCTTAACTTCAAGGGGAACTCCAAAAAGAGTTTCTACAATCGTAGGAGCTATAACATTTAAGAAATCAAAATCTTTATCTTTTACTTTATTTAGAATTTTAGCTGCTGGCAGCATGCTAACATAGTGGTATCCTACGTTTGATAAAAACCCACTAAGGATTGTTTTGGAATTAATTTTATGCAGACTATTTGATTCAATTAAGCTTTTAACATTGCTTGCAACTCTTTCTTGCCCAGCATTAATTCCGTATTGTATAAAAGTTGCCCCAATATCAGAACTGCTTATTTTATAGCTTTCCTGTGCTTTTTCTTTGGTCATCAAAACTAATTCAAGTTAATAAATTCAATACGTTTTAACGCAGTGTTTTATCAACCTAGAGTTTTAATAAAAAAATTAAAATTCAACACAAAGTTGAGCTTTAACATTTTTAAGAAAATCAAATAAAATTTTATAAAGGAAGGTTATCGTGCTTCTTCCAAGGTTTTAGAACCTTTTTATTTTTAAGAATTTGTAAAGAAGCGCAAATTCTCTTACGAGTATTTTGCGGACGAATAACTTCATCAATAAATCCACGAGATGCTGCAACAAAAGGAGAGGCAAATTTTTCACGATATTCTGCAACACGCTTAGATTTGCTTTCTGGATTTTTGGCATCTTCACGGAAAATAATTTCAACCGCACCTTCTGGACCCATAACTGCAATTTCAGCATTTGCCCAAGCGTAATTTACATCGCCGCGCAAATGTTTTGAATTCATTACAATATAAGCTCCACCGTAGGCTTTACGAGTAACTACAGTAATTTTTGGAACTGTTGCTTCACCATAAGCATAAAGCAATTTAGCACCATGTTTGATAATTCCAGCATGCTCTTGATCTGTTCCTGGTAAAAATCCCGGAACATCCACGAAAGTTAAAATTGGAATGTTAAAAGCATCACAAAAACGAATAAAACGCGCTGCTTTTTCACTAGCTTTAATATCTAAACAACCTGCTAAATGCATTGGTTGATTTGCAATAATTCCGATTGTTTCTCCTTCTAGGCGACCAAAACCAATCATGATATTTTTTGCATAATTTGGCTGAATCTCGAAGAAATCTCCTTCATCAAGAATTTTTTCTACCAATTCAGACATATCATAAGGCTGATTTGGATTATCTGGAATTAAAGTGTTCAACGACACATCCACGCGATCAGCTTCATCTGAAGTTGGAATTTGCGGAATGGATTTTTGATTTGAAAGTGGTAAGAAATTAATCAAACGACGAGTTTGTAAAAGTGCTTCAATATCGCTTTTAAAAGTTAAGTGAGCAACGCCGCTTTTATTTCCATGCACCGATGCTCCACCCAAATCTTCTTGTGTTACAGTTTCATGAGTAACAGTTTTAACCACATCTGGACCAGTTACGAACATGTATGAAGAATTTTCAACCATGATGGTAAAGTCAGTTAAAGCTGGAGAATAAACTGCTCCACCAGCACAAGGTCCCATGATTAATGAAATTTGAGGAACAACACCACTTGCATCGATATTACGTTGAAAAATTTCACCATATCCACCAAGAGAATCTACACCTTCTTGAATACGAGCACCGCCCGAATCGTTAATACCAATCACTGGAGCCCCAACTTGCACAGCACGATCTAAAACTTGACAGATTTTTTTAGCATGAGCTTCTCCCAAAGATCCACCCATCACCGTAAAATCTTGGCTATAAACAAAAACTAAACGACCATTTATTGTTCCCTGACCAGTAACAACGCCATCACCCGGATGTTTTTTATCATCCATGTCAAAATCTGCACAACGGTGCTCAACGTACAAACCATATTCCTCGAAAGAATTTGGATCTAAAAGAACTTCAATTCTTTCACGAGCAGTTAATTTTCCTTTTGAGTGTTGAACATCAATTCTTTTTTGACCACCACCAATTCTGGCCTCTTCACGCTTTGATGCAAGTTTAGCAATATTTAAGGAACGCATAGTTTTTAAAAAATTTGTTTATTTCAATTTCGCAACAATAGTTTCGCCACCAATCATTGTTTGACCAACTAAAACTTTAATAGAAACATCTTCTGGTAAATAAATGTCAGCACGGCTGCCAAAACGAATAATACCATAACGATCACCAATATTAACCTGCTGACCTTCAGAAATATCATAAATAATACGACGAGCAACCAAACCAGCAATTTGAACAAAGATAATTTCTGTACCTTCTTGCGTTTTTACCACCACAGAATTTCTTTCATTTTCAACACTAGCTTCATCAGCATTTGCACTCAAAAATTTTCCGGGCTTATAGCTAACTTTTGTAACAGTTCCACCAACTGGAACACGATTAACATGCACGTTAAAAACATTTAGGAACACAGTAATTTTATTAAATTTCTTATTACCATATCCCAAATCCTCAGGTGCCTCAACCGAATAATCAACACGGGTTACAACTCCATCTGCTGGACTAATAACAATATTTTCTTCAACTGGAATAACTCTTTCTGGATCACGAAAGAAAAACACACACCATAAAGTTGCAACCAAGCCAATTAAACCAAGGCTATTGCTTAACATCGCCAAAAGGGCAGTTACCAAAGCAAAGATAATTATGAATTTATAACCCTCTTTATGGATTGCGAAAGTAACTAATTTTAAAGCGTCTAATAAATGATTCATAAGTTTAAAAATGATTATTGATTAAAAATTATTCAGATTGAGTGGCTTTCTGCCACAGTTTATCTAGCTCTTTTGGAGAAGTTTTTTTCTTCTCAATTGCGGAGTTATTAAGAATAAAATCAATTGTCTTTTCCTCAATAATTGAACCGCGAAGCTGCTGAACTGCTCCTGCATTTTTTTGATAATAATCTAAAACTGCTTTTTCTTGATTTGGAAAACGCGCTAGAATTTTACCAATTTCTTTGTTTATATCTTCGTTAGTAACTTCAATTTTATTTTTTTGAGCCAAGTCAGATAAAATCATTCCACAACGAATCATACGTTCAGAAATTTCACGCTTTTTATCTTTAGCTTTTTCTTTTTCTTTTTCATTTTTGAACTTATCTGGATTAGTTTTTAACTCTTCTTCAACTTCAGCCCACAAGTTGTTTAATTGTTCTTCAACCAAGCCATTTGGCAACTCAAAATCATGCTTTTTATTTAAGAAATCAAAAAGCTCTTTTTTGAATAAATCACGAGAGATATTTTGATAGCTATCTTCAATTTGTTTTTTTACCGCTTCTTCAAGCTTAGCTTTGCTTTCAAGACCAAAATTATTTTTAACAAAATCATCATTCACATCTGGCATTTCAGCAGAAAGAACTTCGTTAATTTTTACCTCAAACTCAGCAGCTTTACCTGAAAAATCAGCTTTATGATATTCTTTTGGAAATTTCACTTTTACACGAACTTCATCGCCTGACTTTTTACCAACAAGTTGTTCTTCAAAATCATCAATAAAGCTTTTGCTTCCTAACTCAAGTTGATAGCCTTTTGCAGCTCCACCTTCAAACTCAACTTTATCAATTTTGCCTAAATAATCGATATTTACAGAATCTCCAATTTTTGCTTTCTCTCCTGATGGCTTAGGATTCCATTTGCGATAAAATTTTAATAATTTGGTAAAAGACTCTTCAACATCAGAAGCGGCAATTTCAGCATCCCTCTTAACTACTTTTAGCTTTGTTAATTCAACCTCTGGAATTTGTGGATAAATTTCGATTGTAGCTGTGAGCTCAATATTTTTACCAGATTCAAAGGTTTTAATATCGATCTTTGGAGTTAAGGCCAATTTTAAATTATTATCTGTAACGATCTTTTTTACAGTATCGTTAATAATTTTATCTGATTCTTCAGCCATGATTGAAGCACCATATTTTTCTTTAATTACAGCTACTGGAACTTGACCTTTTCTAAAACCTTTTAAAGAAAAATTTCCCTGAATTTTGTTTATATAGTCATTAACTTTTTGATCCACCAATTGGTTAGGAATTACGACATGAAAATCTTTTTTTAACTTCTTGTCATAAGTGTTTTTAATTTGTACTTCCATTTAAGTCTTGCCTTGATTTATATAGGTTGAAAAGAGTTTTGCATTTGAAATAAAACGCGAGAATTTCGGATTTTTTCTTTGAGAAAAAATGAGGAGAGAATTTAATAATTAAAGATGAAAAATAGCAATCTGTTACTTGGTATTTTTTGTAAAAAATTACCATCTAAAAATTTTACAAACTCATTGATTTTATGGTCGATAAATTATTGTAAATACTAAGTATTGATTTGATTGTTTTTAAGAGAGGAGTGGTGCGGATAGAGGGACTTGAACCCACATGCCTCGCGGCGCTAGATCCTAAGTCTAGTGCGTCTGCCAATTTCGCCATATCCGCTTATTTTAGAGAGGAAAAAAGTCTGAGCTAAAACCCAGACTTTTTTAAATTTTAGTTAGCAACTACGTCGATAAAAGTTCTGCTGTTATGTGCAGATTTTACAAAAGTAACAACTCCTGCAATTTTAGCAAAGATTGTGTGATCTTTGCCAATTCCAACGTTTTTTCCTGGGTGCCATTTAGTACCTCTTTGACGAACAATAATGTTGCCGGCTTCAACTAACTGACCACCATATTTTTTAACGCCTAATCTTCTACCAGCTGAGTCACGACCGTTCCTCGAACTACCACCAGCTTTCTTCGATGCCATGGTTTCTCCTTACAAATATTATAAATTAATAGATAAAATTTTTAACAAAGTTTGTTGCTGACGATGACCTTGTTTTCTACGAGAGTTTTGTCTTCTTCTTTTTTTGAAGATCAAAACTTTATCATTTTTAAAAGTTTTGACAATCTCAGCTTCGACCTTTACTCCACTTAACAAAGGAGCTCCAAAAGAAACCTCACCTTTGTCAGATTTTGCTAATAAAACTTTGTCTAGAGTAACTTTTGTACCAGCCTCACCGACAAGTTTTTCAACAATAATTTTTTCATTGGCGGCAACGCGATATTGCTTTCCACCAGTTTCAATAATAGCAAACATAATTAGAAATTAAAATAAGAACAGCTTTAAAAGGGTGGCGCAAGTTATTTTTTATGATCTCATTGTCAATGATTTCTTTTTCTTAAAAAACATAATTAAACAATATCACTGCTTGAAAAAAAAAATCCTCCTCCTAGAAATCCGTTTTCCTCCTTAGAAAATAATAACCCCAACTAAATCTTAATTTATGAAAAAACTTTTTAGTTTTTTAACATTTTTAACCTTAACTATTTCTATCATGAGTTCTTCTGAAGCAAAAAATAATCCTGAAAACACTCTTTACATCGATTTAAAATATGGTCGCGTTGTAATTGAACTTTTGCCACAAATTGCCCCTCAACATGTTGAACGCATTAAAACTTTAGCTCGCCAGAAATTTTATGATGGAATTGTTTTTCATCGCGTAATCGATGGATTTATGGCTCAAACTGGCGACCCTACTGGAACTGGAATGGGCGGAAGCAAACTTCCTGACTTAAGAGCGGAATTTTCTGACGAGCCGCATATCCGTGGTGCCGTTTCAATGGCTCGTGCTTCTAATCCAAATAGTGGTAACAGTCAGTTTTTTATTGTTACGCACGACTCAAGATTTTTAGACGGACAATATACCGTTTGGGGAAGAGTTATTAAAGGCATGGAATTTGTTGATAAAATCAAAAAAGGTGCTGGTCGCGATGGTAAAGTTGTTGAACCAGATGTAATGGTCAAAGTTAGAGTTGCAGCCGACGTAGAAAAATAATGAAATACGATTCAAATAACATATTTGCTAAAATAATCCGCGGAGAAATCCCAGCTCAAAAAGTTTATGAAGATGATAAAGTTTTAGCTTTTTATGATATTTCAAAAATAGCTCCGATTCATGTTTTGGTAATTCCAAAAGGTGAATATCTGGATTTTTCTGACTTCTCTTCCAAAGCATCTTTGGAAGAGATTTCTTATTTTTTTAAAAAAGTTGGCGAAGTAATTAAAATTTTAGAAATTGAAAATTCTGGATTTCGCCTAATTTCCAACATGGGAAAAGATGGTAATCAAACAGTTTTTCATTTTCATGTACATATTTTGTCTGGCAAAAATCTAGGACCGTTAATTGCTTAAAATCATTAGCTCTATTGCACTTTAATATTTAATAAGAGGTTAAAAATGGATAAAAAAGTTTTTGAAGCTACCAAATTAGTTCACGCTGGACGTAATCCAAAAGAACAAGGATGGATGGTTAATCCTCCAATTTATCAAACCTCAACTATTGTTTTTCCAACTTTAAAAGATCTTATTCATGCTGAGAGAGGATATTCTAATAATGATTTAGTAGAACCATATGAATTAAAATATGGTCGCTATGGCACTCAAACCAACTTTGCACTTGAGAAAGCGATTGCTGAAATTGATGGTGGCTATAATTCTTTCGTTACATCTTCTGGTGCAGCTGCTATTAATACAGCTCTTGTTGCGTTTCTAAAACAAGGAGATCATATGCTACTTGTTGATAGCGTTTATTCTCCAACTAGAGGATTTGCTGACAAATTTTTAAAAAAATTTGGTATTGAAACAACTTATTATGATCCATTGATTGGCGAAGATATTAAAAAATTAATCAAGAAAAATACTAAGGTTATTTTCATGGAAAGCCCGGGCTCTTTGAGCTTTGAAGTTCAAGATATTGCAGCAATTTGCAAAGTTGCTAAAAAACACAATATCACCACAATTGTTGATAATTCTTGGGCAAGCGGGATTTATTTCAAACCCCTAGAACATGGAGCGGATATAGTTGTAACCGCCTTAACAAAATATATTAATGGTCACTCTGACGTGATGATGGGAGCAATTACAGTTCAAGAAAAACATTTTCGTGTAATGTATGAAGCTTTTAGATACATGGCTGTAACAGCAGCTCCTTTTTCTTCTTACTTAGTACAAAGAGGAATGCGCACAACCAAAGTTCGTATGGATCACTGCTCAAAAGTTGCTCTTGAGTTGGCAACTTGGCTTGAAAACCGACCAGAAGTTTCAAAGGTTCTTTATCCAGCATTGAAGTCCGATGATGGGTATAAATTGTGGAAACGTGATTTTACTGGTGCGGCTGGATTATTTACGATTGTTTTAGATCGTAAATACTCAAACGAAGCTCTTGCTCGCATGGTTGATAAATTACATTACTACAGCATGGGATATTCTTGGGGCGGATATGAATCTCTTATTTTGCCAATTGACGCAACCAATGCTAGAACTGCAACAAAATGGCTCTACGGCAATAAAACTTGTTTAAGAATCAATGTTGGATTGGAAGATATTGAAGATTTAAAAGAAGATTTAATTGCTGGATTTAAGAGACTTAGAAAATAAGCCATTTTCTTTGTTTATAACAACTCCCAATAAACCTAACAAACGAACAATTTTTTAAATTGAATCTTTTCAACTTCTTTGTTGAAAAAATAACAAGGACAAAAAAAGCCGACCTTTTTTAAAGAAAAGGTCGGCTTTTTTTCTAATTACCGTGAAAGACTTAAGCAGATTTTTTAGTTGCTTTAGCTTTTTTAGCCGGAGCTTCTTTTTTAGTTCTAACAATTTGAACTTCTTCTAGTTTGCCAGATTTAACTAATTTTTTCTTAATTTGTCTTCTCAGCTTTTGAGCAACTTCAGTAAGTTTTAAGTAGCGATAATTTACCAAAAAATTATCGATATTTCCAAACTTATTAACAGTTCTCAAAGTTGAAGCTGCAACTTTCAAAGTAAGATCAACGCCCAAAACATCACTCTTAAAAGAGATATCTTTTAAATTTGGCAAAAATCTTCTTCTGGTTTTACGGTTAGAGTGAGAAACCTTATTTCCGCTCATTACGCCGACGGCAAGCAGTTCGCATTTTTTAGACATTTTTAAGAAAGTTTTTAGATTTTTAGAACTTAAGATTTGCAATCATATGCACCTTCTCCTGAAAGAGCTGCAACAATTGTAGGGGCACCAAACATAGCGGCAATACCCATTGCCACACCGATCATCAAACCCCAAGAAACTTTACCAGTAAAAAAACCGATACCAACCGAGATAATTGCAAAAGCTGCAAAAGCTTTTCCACCATTTCCAGTAACAATTTTAAGAGCTGAACACATTGTTTGTACTAGGATGTTATCATTTTCATCGCCAGTAACAGTAGCAGCAAATGCGTCAGAAGAAATCACTGGTACAAGTGCTGGGGCAACAGCTAAAAATACAAAAGACAAAAGAGCCGCTTTTACTAAAAAAGAAGAAAGTTTTTTCATAGTTTTTTTTGTTATTATGAATAATATAAGTTAAGTATAAGTAGTCCAACTAACACTAGGATAAAGCAGGCGGGGCACCTTAATGCAACTAGTTTTAAAATTGCAATAGAAGAAATCATATTTACCTAAATAATTTTAATCTCCCATTGCAACTCAACACCTGAATTTTCTTTAACCATTTTTTTTACCTTCTCCCCAAGGTCAATCAATTCTTTGGCAGTTGCGTTATTTTCATTAATCATGAAGTTACAATGTTTCTCTGAAATTTGAGCATCTCCATTTTTCATTCCGCGACAACCAGCTTCATCAATTAATTGCCAAGCTTTTTTATCACTTTCTGGATTTTTGAATGTGCTTCCTCCTGTTTTGGCTCGAATTGGTTGTGCTTTTTCACGTTGTTGACTTAACTCAGAAATTTTTGTAGATACAGATTCTATAGTTGATTTTTTACCTTTGAGCAAAGCTTCTACAAAAATAAAATTTTGTGAAATTTTGTTACCACGATAATAAAATCCAAAATCAGAATTTTTTAATTCGTGAATTTTTCCATCAAAATCAATTGCTGTTGCGCTAACTAAAATTTGAGAAATATCAGAGCCATAACAACCACCATTCATCGCAATTGCGCCTCCAATTGAACCCGGAATTCCGCTAAGAAACTCTAAATTAGCAATTGCTTCGTTTTTAGAAAATAACGCCACATTTCCACATAAAGTTGCTGCCCCAACTTTTATAAATTCACCATCAGATGAAAACTTTGCAAACTCGCCACCAAGCCTAATTACCACTCCTTTTACACCTTCATCGCGAATAATAACGTTTGACGCCGCACCTAAAATATTAATTGGAATTTCTTTTGGACAATTCTTTAAAAAATACTGCAAATCATCAAAATCTGCTGGACGAAATAATATTTCTGCTTTTCCACCAACATCAAACCAAGTTTTTAACTCAACATTTTCACGGTAAACACCCCTAACTTTTGGCAATATTTCTAATAGATTAGTCATTGTGAATTAGATTAAAAATTACCGAAACTCGCCCTTCTTTTGCAGCCTTTTTTTGATATTTTGTCGTTACCCAATCATCTGGAAAAATTTGCCAATCTTTTTTAGAATTAGCTTGCCAAGAAAATTTTTTGCTTTTTGCAACTTCTGCTAAAATCCATGTTTTATATGAATCATGATCGGTTGCAATTGTAAGCTTTGCACCATTCTTTATTTTGGGAGATAAAACTTCATCCAAAAATTCCGTTGTTATTAATCGACGTTTAAAATGCTTAGATTTTGGCCAAGGATCTGGAAATAGTATATACACTTGATCAAAAGTTTTGTCGGAAAATTTTTTCAATAAAACACGCACATCATCTCGTGAAATTTTTAGATTTGGCAAAGGTTCAGCTTCCAGCTTTGCTAATAAATTAACCACCCCATTTAAATGCGGCTCAGCACCAAAAAATAAAGTTTGTGGACTTTTCTTAGCTTTTTCAAAAATAAAATCTCCAAAACCAAAACCGATTTCTAAAACAACTTTTTTTGTTGATAAATCTTGTGGAGATATTTCATAAGTTGGCAATAAGTCTTTCAGCAAATCATTTTTATGATCTGATAATCTACGGCTTTTTATACGCCCAAAACTGCGAATTAGACGATTATTTTGAGAGTTTTGCAATTCTTGCCTCATGTCTTGCACCTTCAAAATCAGTAGAGAAAAAAGCCTTCGCAATTGATAAAGCGGTTTTGTTTGTTATTAATCTTGCGCCAAGACAAATCACGTTTGCATCATTATGTGCGCGAGACAATTTGCTAGATTTAATGTTATTGCAAAGAGCGGCACGAATATGTTTAAAGCGATTAGCTGCAATTGAAATTCCAATTCCAGAGCCACAAATTAAAATGCCTTTTAGCTGGTTTTTATCAGTAATTTTCTTGCAAAGCTTCTGAGCGTAATCTGGATAATCTACTGATTTTGTTGATGACTCACATCCAAGATCTTCAACTTGAAATTGCATTTTTTTTAATTCAGCAATTAGAATTTTTTTCAAATCAAACCCAGCATGATCTGAAGCAATTAAGATTTTTTTTGAATATTTTTTCTGATTTTTTGTCTGCTGAGATTTTTTTTTCATATCCGACCAAAAAAATAAGGGCGACCCAAGAATTGAGCCGCCCATACAAGATAATTAAATGCTTTGAGAAAAAAACTATCTCTTGCGGTAAGTTTGACCTTTACGGGCTTTTTTCAAACCGTATTTCTTACGTTCAACAACACGCGAATCACGAGTTAAGAAACCACCCTCACGTAAAGCTTTGTGAGTTTCTGGATCAAAAGCTACAAGAGCTTTGCTGATTCCGTGAGATAAGGCACCAGCTTGACCACTTTTACCGCCACCAGAAATTGTAGCAATAACATCAAATTTATTTTCATTTTTAGTTGCGCCAAATGGAGCCACTGAAATGTTAAATAAGATTTCTCTGCCTAAATATTCTTTTGCATCACGGTCATTAATTTTTACTTTGCCGGTTCCTTTTTTAATCCAAACGCGAGCAGCAGAATTTTTTCTTTTTCCAGTACCATAAGCACGTCCAAGAGAATCAACTTTTTTTTCTCTTTTAATAACTTCTGATAACTCTTTTGCTTCGATGATTTTTTCTTTTACAACTGCAGTCATAATTTTAATTAGTTAGATTTTTTGTTTTTACGATTTTTTGAAGCAACATCCAAAACTTGTGGATTTTGCGCTTGATGAGTATGAGTTGGGCCTTGGAAAATACGCAATTTAGTCATTAAATCACGTTGCAAAGGACCACGAGAAATCATACGAGAAACCGCGCTTTCAATAATTCTTTCTGGAAATTTTCCTTCGATAATTTCGCGAGCAGTTCTTTCTTTAATTCCACCCGGATAACCAGTGTGCCAATAATATTTTTTATCAGCATATTTTTTACCAGTAAGTTTGATTTTTTCAGCGTTGATAACAACAACGTGATCACCACAATCAATATTTGGAGTGAATGTTGCTTTATGTTTACCGCGCAAAAGATTGGCGATAATAGTAGCAACTCTACCAAGAACTAATCCTTCGGCATCAATCAACCACCATTTTTTTTCGATTTCGCTTGGTTTAGCGATATAAGTTTTAAGCATAAATCTTCTTCAATTAACTAATAGATTAAGTAAGTATAATATAATAACGAAACATAAGGGGGGAAAAGAGGCGGCGCATTAAAGTGCCTAAAAGCTAGAAGTCAAATTAAATTTTTCTAAAGCAAAAAATCCTCTCTTAAAATGCTAAAAGAATAAACATCAACATACTTACCGCGATGGTATCTATGCTGGCGTAAAGTGCCTTCAAGGGTAAATCCATTTTTTAACAAAAGATTTTTTGATGGAGTATTATCAGTTGAGGTAAATGCTTCAATGCGATTAATTTTTCCAAAACAAAAATTCTCAAAAGCATATTTGATTACAGCAAAAAGTGCTTTTGACGTAATTCCTTGACGCCAATATTCTTTTGCTAAGTCGTAACTAATTTCAATGCGGCTTTGATAAGAGTTGTAACTTGTAAGTCCAATTGAGCCAATCATTTGGTTGGTAGATTTTTTGACAATTGCAAAATAAATCCCGTCTCCATGATAAAAAATATTGCGCCAATAATATAGTTCTCGTCTGGCGCTTTCTAAATCATTTGGAATTTCGCACAAAATAAATTTGTTAACTTCTGGATCGCAATAATAATTAAAAAAATTCTCAACATCCTCTTCGCATTTTTCACGCAAAATAAACTCTCCCAAATCAATGATTGGAAAAGATTTTGGCGCATTAGAAAAATGATAATTTTGCATTTCCATCTAAGACAATATTGATATTTCAACTAATTTAACCATTCGTCCATCAGCATCAATTACTTTAAAATTCAGACCATATTTTTGCACTTCTTCTTCATTTTCTGGAACTCTTTTAAAAAGAGCCATTAACAAACCATTGATTGTGTAAAATTCATCATCCCCTCTTTTGATTTTAGTTTGAAAAATCTCTTCTACTTTTTCGATTTCAACACGCCCACCAAAATGAAAAGTTTTATTGTTAATTTTTTTTACTCGAAAAGATAAATTATCCGATGGTAAATCATGTTCATCTTCAATATCTCCAACAATTTGTTCCATCAGGTTTTCAATTGTTACCAAACCATCAACTCCACCAAATTCATCCAAAACAATTGCCACGTGAACTCTTGCGACACGCATATGCTTCATGATTTCTAGCAACTTCATTGAACCGGGAACAAAAAGTATTTTGCGCAAAACTTTTGCAATTGAAAAATGCGGATCTTCTTTACACAAAAACTTTGCTAAATCTTTACTATGAATAAAACCAATAATCTCGTCAAAATCTTCTTTGTAAACGGGGATTCTAGTGTGTCCATCGCTGGTAATTATTTGTTTAATTTCTTCCAACGAAGCATCGTGTTTTACTGCAATTAAATCGGCTCTTGGAGTCATAATGCTATTTGCTTTTTTATCTCCAAAAAAAGCGATATTTTTAAACATTCTCTTTTCTTCAGCATTAATTAGCCCTTCTTTTTCATAGTCTTCAAGAAGGTGCGATATTACTGAAAAAAATGTTTTTTTGGTTTTTTTACCAAAAAAATTAAAGAGAAAATTTACTGATTTTTTAAAACGAGAATCATCTTTATAAGTTCTTCTTTTCTTCTTCGAGTGGGTGTCCATTAATTAGAGTTTTTGTTGATATGGGTTTGAGATTTTAAGGTGTTTAAGAATTTTAATTTCTGTTTTTTCCATCTCTTGTGCCATTTTTTCATCTTCATGATCAAAACCAATTAGATGTAAAACACTGTGCAAAATCAGATGCGTTAGATGGTCATAAAACTTCTTTTTTTGTGCAAGAGATTCTTTTTTTATAGTTTCATAAGCAATAACAATATCGCCAAGCAGCAAATATTTATCAGATCCAACCGCATTTTTTAAACCAGATTTTCTTATTAAATTTTCATCAAGATTTGAAAAAGACAAAACATCTGTTGCCTTATTTTTACCACGAAACTCTGCATTTATTTTTTTAATCTGCGCATCCGAAACCAATGAAACTGCTATTTCTAGCTCAAAATCAGAAGTAACAATTTTTTTTAAATCCGTAAGTAAAACTATTTTTTTACAAGTTTTTTCAATCCATTTTTCAATAGATTTAACTTCGTTCCATTTTTTGCTTTTGCACTCAACGTCAATTTGAATCATGATTCACATGGATTTGGATTAACACAAAGTCTCATTTTTTTAGAGCATATTCTTATTGGCTTATTTGCAGAAAAAAACCTTGCCTGATTATTTGCATCAACTTGAGCGCAAATATTTGCCAAACTTTTAATAAACATTCCATCAGCATTTAAGGCTGGAACGCGCAGATATTTTTTTATTCCCAAACTTTCAGCCATTTCTTTATATTCTAAATCTAACTCAACCAACGTTTCAGAGTGATCTGAAACAAAAGAAACCGGAACTATAATTGGAATTTTTTTATCCAAAGCCGCTCTTTTTATTTCTTGATCCAAGCTTGGAGAAGTCCATTGCAAACGCCCTACTTTTGATTGATAACAAACCTTGGCGTCAATTTCTGATAATTTTTTTGATAAAATTTCCGCAAGATTTTCAACTATTTTTTTGGTGGTTTCTTTTACCTGAAAAACATAAGGATCGCCAGCATCAATAACTTTTTGGGGTAACCCATGAGCAGAAAATAAAAAACGAAACTGAGCAAAATCAGAATAATGTTTTAGAATTGTTTGTTTTATTAACAAAGCATGCGCCTTGATAAAATCTGCTTCTGACGGATAACAACAAATAGTTTTTACGATTATTTTTGTTTTTGAAGAAGCAAAATGTGATGTAATTTTTCGCTGAAATTCATCAATTGATGATTGAGAAGTTGCACTAGAAAATTGTGGATAAAGTGGCAGTAAAATTATTTGATTTGGATCATATTTTTTAACATCTTTTATAACTTCTGATGCTCTTGGATTCCAATAGCGCATAGTAATAAAAGTTTTAAAATTTCCTACAAAAGATAGTTCTTTTTCTAACGCATAAGCTTGCTGTTGCGTAAACTCCAACAAGGGAGATTTGCCACCAATTTGAGCATAAATTTTTCGCGCTTTTTTTTCTCTTCTTCCTGAAATAAATTTTGCCAAAAGAAAACGCAAAGGTTGAGGCAAAGAAATTATTGCACGATCATTAAAAAGATTAAATAAAAATGGCTTTACTGCACTTGGAGAATCTGGCCCCCCAAGATTAAAAAGAATTACCGCGGTTTTTTTATTAAGATTTATCATAAATTTTTTTAATCCCCAAGCTAAAAACAAAAACCATAAAGAAGGTTACCACAACCACTGAACTAATTGTTAAATCATAAATGGTTGCAAACTTGAATGATGTGATTGTTACCGGAAGTGTAACTAAAATACTTCCTAACATCATTGATTTTGCTGAGCCAGAAAAGATTCTTGAAATCACAGAAGGTAAAATCAGCAAAGCTGTCATCAACAAAACACCCACTATTTGTACAGACAAAGCAATTACTAAAGAAAGCAAGACTAAAAAAGATGCTTCCCAAATCTCAATATTAATTCCGTCTATCTTTGCTAAATCGCGATTTATATTGATTAAAAGTATTTTTTTAAAAGCAAAAATCGAATATATTATAGAGATAAATGTAACCACAAAAAGCAATAAAATATCTCTGTTTTGAACAGCTAAAACATCACCAAAAATATAAGAAGAAAAAGCAAAATCTTTAAACCAAAAATCACTTAATATAACAGACATTGCGACACAAAAATATGATAAAATCATGATTATTGTATCTTTTGAAAAATAATTATTTTTTGAAATTAAACGCACTAAAAAAGCGAATAATATTGCAAAAGAAACAACGGCTAAAATTTCATTGGTTTTTGTTATCGCTCCCAACATCAAACCAAGCAACATTGAATGAGAAAGCGCGTCACCAAAATAAGAGAGTTTTTTCCATAAAACAAAAACACCTAATAAAGAAGATGAAATTGCCACTAAAATAAGAGCAAGAAATGGATTGATAAGAAAGTTTTCGATCACTTATAAATTATAAATTATTTTTTTATTTAAAGAATTTCATGAACAACAAAACTAAAGAATCTCTTTCGCTTTTTATGAAAAAGCAACATGAGGAAAAATCTATCAAAAAAATAGCTCAAAAAAAACAGGACATCTCTCCGAGTAAAAAAGATTCTGATGAGAAAAATGATAAGAAAGAAAATCCAGCAGAAGAAGAAATGAGCGAAGAAGAAAAATTAGAAGATGCAAAAAAAGCTTCTCGCAATAAAGCCGCAGAAAGAGATCAAACCGAAATGCTTAAAAAGCTATTTATAGAAAATGTAGCAAAATATGTTTTGGTTATAGCCGTCTTGGTTATTTTTTCTTTAGGAATTATTAAATATGGTCCTGAGGTTATTGGTCTTTTAAATGGATTGATCTTTAAATCTATTATTGGTTCTTTTTCTGGATAAATTAAGGCACTGTCACAAATCAAAATTTCTTATAAAATTCTGATTTATGACAGTGCTATTAAGAATTTTGACTTTTTATTTTGCCCAAATTACAAACCGCGCCTTCGTTTGATTTGATATAAACTACCTAACAAAAAAATGGTGAAAAAATCTGACTCTAAACTTGCTCACAACTCTTCAAAAGAAAGAGAATTTTCAAAAAAAGAACTATTGGAATTTTATCAAGAAATGCTCTTGATACGCCGTTTTGAAGAAAAAGCAGGTCAACTTTATGGCATGGGATTAATCGCAGGATTTTGCCACCTTTACATTGGACAAGAAGCTATTGCCACTGGAATGCGTGCTACCATGAAACCGGGAGATAAGGTTATTACAACTTATCGCGATCATGGTCACATGATTTCAGTTGGATCTGATCCTAAAAAAATTATGGCTGAACTTCTTGGTCGTCGCGACGGATCATCAAAAGGAAAAGGCGGATCAATGCACTTATTTGATTTAGAAAAACATTTTTACGGTGGACATGGAATTGTTGGAGCATCAGTTCCAATTGGTGCTGGCCTTGCTTTTGCCGATAACTATCTTGGCAGAAATAATGTTACTTATTGTTATTTTGGCGATGGCGCAGCCCATCAAGGTCAAGTTTACGAGGCTTTCAACATGGCAAAATTGTGGAATCTTCCTGTGCTTTTCATCATTGAAAACAATCACTACGCAATGGGAACTTCTCTTGCTCGCGCTTCTTCAATTGATCAACTTCACAAACGCGGAATTGGCTTCAACATTCCCGGTGTAAAAATTAATGGAATGGATGTTTTTGAAGTGATTCGTGAAGGACAAAAATGTGTTGATTATGCTAGATCTGGCAATGGTCCAATGATTATTGAAATGGACACTTATCGCTACCGCGGACATTCAATGTCTGATCCCGCAACTTATCGCAGCAAAGAAGAGCTAAACTGCAAAAAAGAATTAGATCCTATCGATTCGCTTCGTTCGCATATTACAAATAACAAAATTGCTTCCGAAAGCGAAATCAAAAAAATTGATGATTCTGTTAAAGAACAGGTTAACGAAATTGTAGAATTTTCTAAAAACTCTCCAGAGCCGGATGAATCCGAGCTTTTAACTGAAATTTACAACTAGAAATATGCTTAAAAAAATTACAGTCCGTGAAGCTCTGCGCGATGCAATGGCAGAAGAAATGAGAACAACTCCTGAAGTTTTTGTTATGGGTGAAGAAGTTGCTGAATATAACGGAGCCTACAAAGTAACCCAAGGATTACTTGCCGAATTTGGCGCAAAACGTGTTATTGACACTCCAATCACTGAACATGGATTTGCAGGAATTGCAGTTGGCGCAGCTTTTGCTGGCTTAAAACCAGTTGTTGAATTCATGACTTTTAACTTCGCGATGCAGGCAATTGATCAAATCATCAATTCTGCCGCAAAAACCTGCTACATGTCTGGCGGACAAGTTAAATGTCCTATCGTATTTCGTGGTCCAAATGGTGCTGCTTCTCGCGTTGGAGCTCAACACTCGCAATGTTATGCTGCTTGGTATGGCGCAGTTCCGGGATTAAAAGTTGTTTCTCCTTATTCTGCCGCTGATTGCAAAGGTCTTTTAAAAGCTGCTATTCGTGATCCAAATCCTGTGGTTTTTCTTGAAAATGAATTAACTTACGGAATCTCTTTTGAAGAAGAATATGAAGATGATCACATTGTTGAAATTGGAAAAGCTAAAATTCTTCGCGAAGGTCGTGATGTAACAATTATTGGGTTTTCTTTGGTTTTAAAATATGCTCTTGAAGCCGCAGAAGAACTAGCAAAAGAAGGTATTGAAGCTGAAGTAATTGACCTAAGAACTATTCGCCCAATTGATCGTCAAACAATCATTGAATCAGTTAAAAAAACTAATCGTTGCGTAACAGTTGAAGAAGGATTCCCTTTTGCTTCAGTTGGTAGCGAAATCGCATCGATTTTAATGGAAGAAGCTTTTGATTATCTTGATGCTCCAGTTAAAAAACTAGCTTCAGTTGATGCACCTCTTCCATATGCTGCAAACCTTGAAAGATTAGCTTTGCCAAAAACTAATAATATCATTGACGCAGTTCGCGAAGTTTGTTTTAGAGATCAATAAAACTTCTTATCATCCTTAAATGAAGGAAAACTTTCTTTACCGATTTGTTACTAAGCATCAAATTAGTAAAGCTTTGTTTGTTAGCTATTTTATTGCACTAGCAACAATTTTATATTTTTGTTTTTTTATCATTTTTGGCGAGAAAGGTTTGATTACACTTTTTGCTCTACAAAAACAAATTGATAACAAAGAAATATCTCGCCAAGAAGCTGCTAATAAAATGCAAAATAAAAAAGATATGGTTAATGGAATGAAGCCAGAATCTCTTGATCTTGATCTTCTTGACGAACAAGCGCGTAGAACACTTGGATATGCTGGCAAGAATGAAGTCATACTTTATCACGATAAAAACACGACAAAAAACAATGAATCTACACAGTGAATTCTATCGCAAATGTCTGCATCTTTTGTTGGTAATTATCCCAATGACTTACCATTTTTTAGGAAAATGGGAATCTGTTAAAATATTTGCCATCGTTACTTTGGTTGTGGTTTCTTTTGATTTTGCAAGAAGCAAATCTCAGGTTATTAAAAATATTTTTCAAAAAATTTTTGGATCAGTTTTAAGAGAACACGAAACCAGCGGAAAACTTACTGGCGCAAGCTTTGTTGCTTTGGCAGCTTGCATTAATTTTTCACTTTTTAAACCAGAAATTGCTGTAACTGGTTTTTTGATTTTAGTAATTTCCGACACTTTAGCAGCATTGATTGGCAAAGGAATTCCCAGCAAACCATTTTTTGAAAAATCTCTTTTTGGATCTTTAGCGTTTTTTATTTCTGCTCTGATTATTTTATTTTCTTGCGGTGGTTTTTATCACTCGGGTTTATGGTTTTATATTTTTGGATTTTTTGCCGTATTTTGCGTTACCATGTTTGAAGCAAGGCCAAGCTTTTTAAATATTGATGATAATTTTGTAATTCCAATCGGCTTCTCACTGATTATGACTTTTTTTGATCTAGCGTGGAATTATAATTATTAACCTTCATGCAATTTTCAAAAGACTTTCCAGAAAAGCTTCGTTCCAGCATTTTGACTTCAGAAGTTGTTGGAAAAAAAGTTAAGCTCAAAGCTCGCGGACACGAATTTCAGGGTCTTTGTCCATTTCATAATGAAAAATCTCCATCTTTTACAGTTAACGATTTAAAAGGCTTTTATCACTGTTTTGGCTGCGCTGAACATGGCGATATTATTAGTTTTGTAATGAAAACTGAGGGCTTAGATTACAAAGATGCCGTAGTTAAACTCGCGGAAGATTTTGGCATTTTTATTCCCTTAGTAAAAGTTGATTTTGCCAAAGAAAATCAGCTTGAGCGCGATTATTTAATTTTAGAAAAAATCTGCCAATTTTTTGAAAAAAATCTTCACGGAGAAAATGGTTTTGAAGCGCGCGAATATTTAAAAAAACGCAATTTAAATTCAGCAATTGCCAAAAAATTTCGTCTTGGATTTGCACCAAATTCTTACGATTTATTAATTAATTTTTTAGTGAATGAAGGTTTTGAAAATAACGAAATTTCTAAGACCGGAATTATTGGAAAAAACGAGCGTGGAAATCTTTATTCTAAGTTTAGAAATCGAGTAATTTTTCCAATTACTGATAAAAAAAATCGTGTCATTGCTTTTGGTGGACGCACTATTGGCGATGAAATGCCCAAATATTTAAACTCAGCAGAAACCGAATTTTTCAAAAAAAATCAAACGCTTTACAACTTTTTTTTAGCCCGAAAAGCAATTTTTTCTAAAGGATTTGCTGTTGCAGTTGAGGGATACATGGACGCAATTTCTCTTGCAAAAAATGGTTTAGAAAATGTTGTTGCTGGTCTTGGAACTGCTCTTGGAGCTGAGCATTTAAAAGATTTATTTTACACTACCGACAAAATTGTAATTTGTCTTGATGGTGACGTTGCGGGAATTCGCGCTGCAAAACGCGTTTCAGAAATTGCACTTCCTTTGATTAATGCCAAAAAAAATATTGCTTTCACAATTCTGCCAAACGGCATGGATCCTGATGATTTCATTACTGAATTTGGCTTACGAGAATTAGAAAAAAACCTTGAAAACGCCACGCCACTTTCAGAAAGCTTATTTGAATTTGCTTTGATGGAGCTTGGAATTGACAAAAGCAAAAAAATTTCCGCCGAAAATAAAGCTAAAATTGAAATGAATTTGGCAGCTAAAATTGAAGTAATTTCTGATCCTTCTTCGAAAAAATATTTTTCACTCTTTTTTAAAGATTTGCTTTTTTCGTTGGGCAAAAAAAACCAACCTCAAATTTCTAAAATTAGCCTAAAGAAAAATTACTCCAAACCAGTTGGAAATAATGCCGATTCAATTACTCGCTCAATCATTGCAATGATTATAAAATATCCGCATCTAGCACATTACCAAGACAATGATTTTGACGTTTTAGAACTGCATTTTGGAAATGAAAATCTTAACCAACTTAAAGAGCTTTTGGTTGAAAAAATTGATAACAAAGAAGAAAATTTGCTGGAAGCCCTTGAAAAATCTGGTTTTAATATAGATGTTGCCGAGATCAAAAATATCCTTGCACGTCTTAGTATTAATGATTTAGACTTAGTTTCGGTCAAATTCCGCATTTTACTCCTGAAAGATTTACTACTTCAGGTAGAACAACAGTACAAAGAATCACTGACCAGAATTGACGAAGTTCAAAAAATAAAAGAAATTTTTGATTATAAAAACTCACTTGAGCAGAGAATTTTAGCTCTGGAAAAAGAATTAACTTAAACGGTGCCGTCTTAACTCAACCTTTTCGTTGAAATTTTTGTAATGTTAAAATTTTTGAATGGTCAGCGTACTTAGATGTACCTGCGTTCCAAAAATTTCAAGATTGCAAAAATTTCTTAGAAAAACTGATTTTACGACAGCATCTTAACAAACTTACGAGGAAAAAATGGCGACAAAAAAGAAGCCTGCTAAATCAGTTAAAAAAACTTTAGCTGCTAAAAAAACAGTTAAAAAAATTGCTGCAAAACCAGTTAAAAAAGCTGTAGCTATAAAAACAAAGAAACCCATAGCTAAAAAACCCGTAAAAACAGTTAAAAAAGTTGCAAATCCAATTGCTAAAAAATCCGCAGTTAAACCAACTAAAAAAATTGTAAAAGCTGTAAAAACAACAGCAAAACCAGTTAAAAAAATAGCAGTTAAGAAAAAACCTGAGCTAAAAAAACCAACTAAAAAAGTTGTCGCTAAACCAGTTAAAAAACTTAAAGCCATTGTAAAAAAAGAACCAAAACCAAAAAAAGAAAAAAAGGTTAAAGTTCCAAAAGTTAAAAAAGAAAAAAAACCGAAAGTTCCAACTAACGACAGAACAGTTGCGCTTGCAGAACGTTTTCAACTAATTCAAGACGTTCGTTCAGCTTTGCAAAAAAAGGATGACGAAGGCAAACAATTCTCTAACGATCTTGCCGATAAATTAAAAAAATTATTAGCTCTTGGCAAAACTCAGGGCTTTTTAACTCACGACCAAATTAACGAATCAATTGATTCAGACATTGACCCACGCAAGCTTGATCGCATTCTCGATATTCTTGGAGAATTCAAAATTGTTGTCGTTGAAAAAGAAGATGATTTGGAAAAATTAATCGAAGAAGGACAAGTTTCAAAAGACGAAGAAAAAAGCCAAAAACGTTCAGAAGATTCGGTAAAAACTTATTTGAAATCAATGAGCACAGTAAAACTTCTTACTCGTGAAGATGAAGTTTCAATTGCCATGAGGATTGAAGAAGGACGTAATAAAACTGTAAAATCTTTGTATCAAAGTCCGCTAATTATGCGTCATTTTATTGAGTGGTACAACGGTTTGGCAAATGGCACTATTTTGCTTCGTGACATTATTCGAATTGACGAAACCTACAACGCAGAGTTAGAAGAAATTATTAAAAATAACGACATTAACTCAAACGAACCAGATCAAGATGGTGCTAATGAAGAAGATTTAACATCAATTATTAACCAACAAGTTGATGCGGCAGAAGCTTTAGAAGAATCACTATTTGAAGATGACGGATTAGATGAAATAGACGAAAGCGTTGTTTCGTTTGTTTCGATGGAACGAATTTTAATGCCAAAAATGTTGGATCTATTCCAAAAAATTTCGCATGTTTGTCAAAAAGTGATTGATAAATCAAACTCTAAAACTTTTGAACAAATCAAAACAGACAAAGATATTGCCAAGCTTAAAGATGATTTCGAAAAACTTTTAGTTGAAGTAAGCTTTAACGATTCTTTGATTAAAGCCCTTGTTGAACAGCTTTATGAAGCTCAACAAAAACTTTTAGGAATTGAAATTGAATTATTAAAAACTGCTCAAAGTTTTGGAATTGACAAAAGCGATTTCTTAAAAAATTACAACGGCGTTGATAGCGCAGAATGGCTTAAAAAAATCTCTTCTTTAAAAGATAAAAAATGGCAAAATTTTGCCAATGAAGGCAAGGATAAAATTCTTGAAATTCAAGATCGAATTCAAAAGTTCAATAAAATCATGGGCTTAAGTGTTGCTGATTTTAAAGTGATGATTAACACCCTAAGAAGAAGCCAAGAAGAAGAATTAAAAGCTAAAAAAGAAATGATTGAAGCTAACCTTCGTTTAGTAGTTTCAATTGCTAAAAAATACACTAACCGTGGTTTGCAATTTTTGGATTTAATTCAAGAAGGAAATATTGGTTTAATGCGTGCGGTAGATAAATTTGAATATCGCCGTGGATATAAGTTTTCAACTTACGCTACTTGGTGGATTAGACAAGCAATCACTCGCGCAATTGCCGATCAATCTCGCACAATTCGCATTCCAATTCACATGGTTGAAACAATTAATAAAATTGTAAAAACCTCACGTCAACTTACGCAAGAACTTGGCAGAACTCCTGACGCTCAAGAAATTGCTGACAGATTGTTAATGCCTGTTGAAAAAGTTAGAAAAGTTTTAAGAACTTCAAAAGATCCTGTAAGTCTTGAATCTCCTGTTTCTGGAGATGATGACGACAGCGTTTTGGGAGATTTTATTGAAGATAAAACTGCAGTTCTTCCTTTTGATGCTGCTTCGCATTCAAAATTAAAAGAAGTAACTACCCAAATGCTTTCTTCATTAACTCCGCGTGAAGAGCGTGTTTTAAGAATGCGCTTTGGTATTGGAATGGTTACCGATCACACCTTAGAAGAAGTTGGAAAACAATTTTCTGTCACTCGTGAGCGTATTCGTCAAATTGAAGCTAAAGCTTTGAAAAAACTACAGCATCCAAAAAGAGCTAAATTGTTAAAGAGTTTTTTAAACGACGTTTAGACCTAAGAATTTGACCCATGCTGGAATGGGATTTCCAATCCCGTCCAAATATTCAAACAAAAATTGATTTTTTAAATGAGCATCTGGACTGGGTTACAAACCCAGTCCAGCAAAGCCTTAAGGAAATTTAACTAATCTTATAATTTTTTATTCTTACCAAGCCACACCAGATAAAACGCAAAAGCCAAAATTAGCACCACACTTTTTTAATTATGCCGCTTTTCCCAAGATTAGCTTCTTCTGATTTTCTTAAAAAACTCAGTTATTTTTCTTTAAAAATTCTTCGATTTCTTCAATTGAAAATTCCTGCAAATTTCCTTTGAAACGCATTACAACATTTCCTCTTTTATCAATAATCACAGTTTCAGGAATTGCTTCTAATCCAATCATTTTTGTAAAAAGACCTCGATTATCTTTGGCAACTTTGGTGTAAGGATTACCAACATTTTTCAAAAAATCTTTGGTATTTTCATCAATGTCGTGCCAAGCAACTCCGTAAATATCGATGATGTTTTTGCTTTTTAAAGCCAATAAAATTTCATGCTCTGCGCGGCAAGTTGTACACCAAGAAGCGAAAAAATTAATTATAGAATATTTACCAACCAATTCTTTTTTTGAAAACTCTGCTTCTTCATTAAAAAGATCAGGAAGAGAAAATTCTGGTAAAGAGATATTCGTTTTAACAAAATGAACACCTAGATCTTGAGGGTTTGATTCTCCAATATTTTCTTGCTCGGCTGGAGAGTCTTTTTGACCTAGCTTGTAGGTAGAAACACCAATCAATCCAACCAAGAATAAAAGAACTAAAAATGGCAAAAATTTTTTCATATTTTTTATAAATGAGTAGTGAGTTTTTTTTTAAATTAAAAAGCACAGAAAAGAAAGCAAGACGAGGAGAATTATCAACCGCACATGGTTTAATTCAAACTCCTGCTTTTATGCCAGTTGGAACTGCGGCAACTGTTAAAGCAATAAAATTTTCTGACATAAAAAGATCGGGTGCCGAAATTATTTTGGGCAATACTTATCACTTGATGTTGCGACCTTCTGCAGAGTTGATTGAAGAACTTGGCGGATTGCATAAATTCATGAATTGGGACAAACCAATTCTCACTGATTCTGGCGGATTTCAGGTGATGTCGCTTTCAAAAATCAGAAAAATTTCTGACGAAGGAGTTGAATTTTCATCTCACATTGATGGCTCAAAACATTTTGTTTCGCCAGAAAGATCAATTGAAATTCAGCATAAATTGGGCAGCGATATTACCATGATTTTTGATGAATGCGTAGAATTTCCCGCCAGTTTTGAGCGCGCAAAAGAAGCAATGCAACGCTCTATTCTTTGGGCAGAGCGTTCAAAAAAAGCTTTTAAAAAACGCACTGGTTACGGAATTTTTGGAATTGTGCAAGGTTCAACTTTTAAAGATTTGCGCGAAATTTCGGCGCAAAAATTAATTGAAATTGGCTTTGATGGCTACGCACTTGGAGGTTTAGCAGTTGGCGAAGGACAAAAAGAAATGTTTGAAGTTTTAGATTACGCACCTGACTTGCTTCCAACCGACAAGCCTCGTTACTTGATGGGAGTTGGAAAGCCATCCGACATTGTTGGCGCAGTTTTGCGCGGAATTGATATGTTTGATTGCGTAATGCCAACTAGATCTGGGCGCACTGGGCAAGCTTTTACAAGCTCTGGAACGATTAATATTAGAAACGCAAAATATAAAAATGATCTTTTGCCTCTCGATGAAAAATGCGATTGCTACGCCTGCCAAAATCACAGCCGCGCTTATTTACACCATTTGGATAAATCAAAAGAAATTCTTGCGGCAATGCTGCTTTCGGAGCATAATATTTTTTATTATCAAAGCTTAATGCGCGAAATTCGTAAAAAAATTGAAGAGAAAAATTTTGACGAATTTGCTGAAGAGTTTTTAAGAAAAGAAGAAAAACTCTAAATAAAAAAAGCCGGATCCCCGAATTCGCGGGGATGACGATGTTGAAGGCATTTATACCAAATAAACTATTTATACTCCCATTTTTACAAAGGATTTTTGAGGAAAAATTGATGTTTTGAAAAGACTTTGTGGACTGCCCACTAAGGCTTTGAAAAATATTAATTTTTACCAAAAAGACAAAGTAAAAATGGGAGTATAAATAGTTTATTTGGTATATGCCAAACTAATTAAACCTATCTTAATCTTTTATCGTCTTCAGCCCAAGTAACAGCTTTTCCGTAGCGCACCAAAATCAACTTTTTATCCCAAAGAGTTTTGTAATAATAAATCGAATCTGTTTTTTTATTAAAGTGGCAGCCAAAAAGTTTTTTAGCTTTTGCCTCACTCATCCTTTCTTTAAAAACACCAAAACTATTATAATAACTTTCGGCTTGGTTTCTTGTATATTCGCTGATTGGCGAGCAATCATATCCATCAATTGAGTAACAAGCCGAAACTAGAAAGAAAAATCCTAAAAAGAAAAATCTCAAAAAAATTATTTTCATTTTTCTCCAACATGAATTGCGGCAATTCCAAAAGATAAGTTTTGGTATCGCGTGTTTTTAAATCCTGCTTCTTCAATCATTTTTTTAAAATCATCTTGGCTTGGAAATTTGCGAATGCTTTCAACTAAATATTGGTAAGATTCGCGATCTTTTAAAATTACTTCACCAATTTTTGGGATTACTTTAAACGAATAAGCGTCGTAAAATTTTTGCAGAAAATAGTCATTCACCTTTGAAAATTCTAAACAGATAAATTTTCCATTTGGCTTTAAAACTCGATAAGCTTCCTTCAAAGCCAAATCTATGTTGGTGAAGTTTCTGATGCCAAAAGCAATGGTAAAAAAATCGAAAGTTTCATTTTCAAAACAAAGTTTTTCTCCATCGCAACAAGTGAAAGTTAAATCAGAAAAAAGGTTGCGATCAACGGCGCGATTTTTGCCAACATCAAGCATTTCTTGGTTGATATCTACAACGTCAATTTTGCATTGAATGTTTTTTGATTGCGCTTTTTTTGCGATGCGAAAAGCAATGTCACCAGTTCCACCAGCAAGATCAATAATGCGGTTTGAATCATTCTTAAAATTGATTTCTTCAATCATTTTATTTTTCCAAATGCGGTGAACTCCCGCACTCATTAAATCATTCATTAAATCGTATTTTTCGGCGACATTTGAAAAAATCTCTTTGACAAGATTAGCCTTCTCTTCACGATTCACCTGTTTAAATCCAAAATGTGTTTTTTCTTCTTTCATGCTTAAAACTTCTGATTTTAATTTTGACTTGCCCGACGAACTAATTGCGCAAGAACCGTTTTTTCCACGCGAAAAAACTAAGATGCTGGCTTTTGATGGTCAGAATATTTCCGATTTATTGGTAATCAACATCGCTGATTTTTTGCAAGAAGGCGATGTGTTAGTTTTTAACGATGCAAAAGTTATAAAAGCCAAATTATCGGCCAACATTTTGCGCAACAATGCTCAACTTGAATTTAACTTAGATCAAGAAAATCAAGGCATTTGGAGTGCTTTATGTCGCCCTGCAAAAAAAGTTAAAGCTGGAGATTTATTAAAAATTGCGCCAGATTTTTCTGCCGAAGTTTTAGAAAAAACTGACGACGGATTTATTAAAATTAAATTTAATTGCTCCGAAAATACTTTGCTTTCAAACCTTGAAAAATATGGCAAAATTCCGCTTCCGCCTTACATAAAACGCGATGAACAAAAATTACAAGATCAACAAAACTACCAAACAATTTATGCAAATAATGGCGTGGCAGTTGCCGCTCCAACTGCTGGTTTGCATTTTAATGAAAATATTTTTGCCACACTTGATGCTAAAAAAATTCAAAAAGTTTTTGTAACTTTAAACGTTGGAGCTGGAACTTTTTTGCCAGTTAGAAGTGATTTTTTGCAAGATCACAAAATGCATCGCGAGTCTTTTTCAATTTCAAAAGAGGCAGCAGAAATAATTAATGAAGCAAAAAAAAATGGTAAAAAAATTGTTGCCGTTGGCACAACTTCGCTGCGCGTTTTAGAATCTTGTTGTGATGAAAATGGTTTTGTAAAAGCGCAAACTTCTGCAACGGAAATTTTTATTTTTCCGCCTTACCAAGTTAGAACGGCAGATATTTTAATGACCAATTTTCATCTGCCAAAATCAACTTTATTTATGCTAGTTTCTGCTTTTGTTGGCAAAGAAAACGCCCATAAAATTTATGAACATGCAATTGCAAATAAATATCGTTTTTATTCTTACGGAGATAGCTCGCTTTTGTTTAAAATGCGCAATTCAAAGCCAAACTTATAATAAGAATGGCACTATGGCGTAGTTAAAACGAACTATTCATCCAATAAGGAACTCCTTTGGTTTTTTGCGGATCAATATGTTGAACACGAATTAAAGAGGTTTGAGTTGGTGTTAATTCTTCTTTATGTCCTGCTTTTAGACGTGCTAAAAGTTTTTCCATTTTTCTAGTTTTTCCCGCTAAATCTGGAGCGTCGCTACTAACAATTTCTAGCTCTTCTTGATCTAAATAAAACTGCACGTAATTGTAGGTTGTGTGATCTTCGATGCTTGGCAAGTTATTGTCTTGAAAATAGAATTCTCGCACCAACTTTTCGCCTTCGTTATTAAACCACGAAACTATCACTAATCCAAAAAATTCCTCTTTATTTGCAATATAAAAAGATTGGCTTCGACTTTCTCCCGCACTAAGAAAAGGTAGCGTTAAAAGATTTTGTCCAGCCCAAACACATTCAATGTTTTTGATCGTTTCAGAACTGGCATTACTAAAATAAATTACTGGACTTTCTAGCTTTATGCCCGAGCAAGAACTCAAAAATAAAGCCAGTAAAATAAAAATTATTTTTGACATTTTTTTTCCAAAAAAAGTTCCCGCGTTTTAATCATTTTTGCAAAACGTGAGAAGGCAAAAAGATAGCTATAAATCAAGCCATCAAAACCATAAATAAAATAACGCCTAACAAAATAAGCCTTTAAAAAAGCAACGGTTGGTGTGAAAAAAATTTTAAAAACCGAAGGACATTTTCCTTTAGCAAAAGAATCTTTTGCCTGCATTGATGAATAAAAATTTATTTTTTCAATCCAGTGAAAAAAAGAACGAAAAGATTGGTGAAAAATAATGTTTTTTAGCTGACCAATTTCCTTAGAATTCTTATCTTTTAGCTCAACAGAATCGTGAACTGTGCTATTTTTAAAACCAGCAAAATTCTTGTTATAAAGACGAAGTTGATTGTAATAATAAGCACCATTTTTAGGACGCTTTTCAAAACGAAATTTGTTAACTATTTTAACTCTAAATCCATAAAAATTTTCGACTAAATTTTTTTCAAAAAGTTCTCTAATTTCTACACAAAGTTCAGGAGAAACTTCTTCGTCAGCATCAATATTTAAAATCCATTTATTGCGGCATTGATTTTCACCAAAAATTTTCTGCAGCCCAAAACCATTCCATTCGTTAAACATAACTTTTGCACCAGCTTTAGCGGCAACTTCACAAGTTTTATCACTGCTTCCTGAGTCAATTACTAAAATTTCATCAGCAACTTCTTTTACTGCATTAATTACATCGACAATTCTATCTTCTTCATTTTTAGTAATTATAAAAACCGACAAAGGAACTTTTGACATTATTTTGATTGATTTTTTTCTTAAAAAATTTTTTTTTGTTAGAAACTATGTCTAAGTCCAATGTCTCTTAAATCAACTTTTTAAATCACAAAAAAATATGCAAAAAAATACTGTAAAACAAATTTACATTGCTGTTGCGGCATTTTTGGTTACTGGATTTATCGCCTTTGTTATTTATAATTACGAACATAAAACTTCGTTTAAATATGCCACTGAAACTGAAGCCACTCCTCCAGCACAACATGAACAAGATGCTGTAAACGCTGCTGTAAATTCTAATGCCAACACTTCTGAAAACTTGGCTGATTCACCTCAAAATAGCGAAATTCTCAAAGTTTTAGATTCTGACTTTGCGCTTGGAGATCCAAATGCACCAGTTGTAATGATTGAATATGCTTCTCTTTCTTGCCCACATTGCGCTTCTTTTGCTCGCGAATCTTTTGAAAAATTAAAAACTGAATTTGTAGATACAGGTAAAGTAAGATTTGTGTTTCGTAGTTTTCCTTTAAACCAATCGGCTTTAACTGCTGATTTATTTGCAACTTGCCAAGCTAACTCTAACAAATCTGAAGCTGTAGAAAAATATTACGCTACAATTAAAGCCTTGTTTAAAACTCAAGATTCTTGGGCGTTTGATCCAAAATTTTCTGATAAACTTGAAGCAATTGCAGGACTTGATGGAATGAGCTCAGAAAAATTTAAAGCTTGTATTAGCGACAAAAAAATGCAGGAGAAAAAATTAATTTCTCGCATGGAAGCTGCTAAAGTTTTACAATTAAAATCTGCTCCAACATTTTTTATTAATGGAGAAATATCTGAAGGATATGTTGATTACGTAACCTTGAAAAAAATAATCGAAAAAAAATTATAACTATTTTGTAAATACAACGATGACTTCAAAACTCACTATCAAAAATCTAACCAAAAATTTTGGTGAAAAACAGGTTTTGAAAGGCATTGATCTTGATGTTAAAAAAGGTGAATCAATTGTTATTTTAGGCGGCTCTGGCTCTGGAAAATCAGTTTTAATTAAAACAATCGCCACTTTGATTGAGCCAACTTCTGGCAGTATTAAAATAGATGGAAAAGAAATTGTGGGATTAAATAGCAAAGAGCGTGATTTGATGATGGAAAAATTTGGCTTTCTTTTTCAAGGTGGCGCACTTTTTGATTCATTGCCAATTTGGGAGAATGTTGCTTTTCGCCTATTAAATCAGAAGAAACTTAACAAAAAAGATGCTCGAGAAATCGCCATTTCTAAATTAAAAGCTGTGGGATTAAGCGAAAAAACCGCCGATCTTTTTCCATCTGAACTTTCTGGCGGCATGCAAAAAAGAGCTTCTTTGGCGCGCGCTATTGCTGCAAATCCAGAAATTATTTTCTTTGATGAACCAACGACCGGTCTTGATCCAATAATGGCTGACGTTATTAATGATTTAATAATCTCTAACTCAAAACAGCTTGGAGCAACTACAATTACAATCACTCACGACATGGCGTCAGCGCGCAAAATTGCCGATAAAATTGCTATGCTTTTTGAAGGAAAAATTATTTGGTTTGGCAATGTGAAAGATATGTATTCTTCAGGAAATGCTTATCTGGATCAGTTTATTCACGGTCGTGCTGAAGGTCCTATTAATTTTCTTACAAAATAACAATGCCTCAAAAAATTAATAAAACCGCTTTTTCACTAATTGAAATTTCAGTGGTTTTAACAATAATTGCAGCAGTTATTGTTGGCATGATTAAATCTCAGGCTTTGATTGGAAAAGCTCGCCTTTCTAACTCTCAAACACTTACAAAAAATTCAGCCGTTCAAGACATGACTGATTTGATTGCTTGGTATGAAACATCGCTTGAAACCAGTTTTTTGTTTAACGAACAAAAAGACGGTTCTCAAATTAGCGTTTGGCAAGATAGCAATCCAAATGGAGCATCCAGAAATAACGCCGAACAAAATAGCACAAATAATCGACCAAAATTTTACACCGAGGTTTTTAATGGCTCAATTCCTGCAATTAGGTTTGATGGCACCAACGATTTTATGACTTTTAACGGCTCACAATTAATTGGTGCATCTTACACAATTTTTGTTGTCGCCCAAAGAAAAGCTAATTCTAACTTAATGATGTTTCTTGGAGGAACTGATGCTACAAGCAATGCCAATTTAAATATTGGCTATGCTTCTGATACTTCTATTAGACATTCGCATTATGGCACCACTAATGATTTTACTATTCCTGCTTTTTCAAACCCAACGCCAACAATTCACACCTTTTTATTTAATAAAATTAGCGGACAAAAATATTGGCAAAATGGCGGCGTAAATGCTGATGATAGTGATGGAGCTTTTACAACCGCTCTTTCTTCTTATTCTGGTGCAGCAATTGGTCAATATTTAACTAATTATTTTTGGGGAGATATTGCTGAAATAATAATCTTTAATCGAGCTCTTCGCACAGAAGAAAGACAAATTGTTGAAACCTATTTGAGTCAAAAATACGGAATTTCGATTTCTTAACCAACCGCTCTTAAAAAAATTATCAAACGCACTAATATCTTTCGAACATCTTTTGAATTTTTTTCACGTCTGAAGTTTTAGTTAATGCCAAAGCAGTTAGTATTCTTGCTTTTTGCGCGCTTAAATTATCCGCCACAACAAATCCTAATTCATCATCATTAATTTCAGAATTTGCGATCACAGCTCCAGAACCAGTTCGTGAACTTCTAACAACAATCACTCCTGATTTTGCAGCATTTGTTAAGGCTTCTAAAGTTGCTTTATTAACATTTCCATCACCAACACCCGCAACTATAATTGCCTTTGATCCAGAAGAAACCAAATAATCAACCACACCAGCATCAAAGTTACCATGAGCATAAATAACATCAGATTTCGGTAAAGATTCTATCTTTTTTATATTAAATTCTGTTTTAAAAGTATGTACACGAAGCGAGCTGTAGTAAATTTCAACTTTGCCATAATTAACATAACCAATTGCTCCAGAGTTAGAAGCATCAAAAGCAGCAACATTAATTGTACTAGCTTTTGTAACATCACGTGCAGCAAAAATTTTATCCTGCATCATCACTAAAACACCCTGACCATAAGCCAATTCAGAGCTAGCCAGAGCAACCGCATTAAAAAGATTGAGTGATCCATCTGAACTAAGCGATGTTGAAGGTCGCATTGCTCCAACTAAAACTACAGGTTTTTTGCTTTTTACAACTAGGTTCAAAAAATAAGCCGTTTCTTCCATTGAATCTGTGCCATGTGTAACCACAACACCATGAACAGATTTTTTTGCCAAAAGCTCATTAACTCTTTTAGCAATTCTTAATAAATCAGAACTTTCAATATCTTGACTCGCAACTTGCATTAATTGTTCAGCTCTAACTTCGGCAATTTTATCAAGATTAGGAATGGTTTTTATAACCTGACTAATATCAATTTGTGCAGCAGCATATTTTGAACCAACCGCTGATTCACCAGCTCCAACAATTGTTCCACCAGTTGCAACTACAACTATATTTTTGGCAAAGATGTTTTGAGAAAATAATAAAAAACCAGAAAAGAATGCAGCAGTAATTAGC
Organism: uncultured Rhizobium sp.; assembly: GCA_964461905.1. Lineage (GTDB taxonomy): Bacteria > Pseudomonadota > Alphaproteobacteria > Rickettsiales > UBA1997 > UBA2645. Next base: position 37,676 of record CAYWVI010000005.1, read on the forward strand.
TTCATATCTACTCCTAAAATGGTGCTATCGAGTGGAATCGAACCACCGACCTCTTCATTACCAATGAAGTGCTCTACCCCTGAGCTACGATAGCAATTACTAAGAATGATAAATTTAGAGGCGCGGCAGTTAAAAGACTGAATGTTAATTTGTCAAACCAAAGAACTTTGAAATTTGGGGAATTATTTACACCAATCACAAATTATAGATATTTATTAAGACTTTGTATATACCAAATATTCAAACGGAAGTTAATTTTTATAGAACCTGTGGATTTGGTTATAGCCAATTCCAACAACTAGCCTCACCTACTCTGCGTGATCGCCTTTGCTTTCAGAACTTCCTTCGTCTTTTTTGCCCTCATCTTTTTTACCTTCATCTCCTTTAGAATCAGATTTGCCTTTTCCTTTAGAACTCATTGAATCTCTAAGTTCTTTTCCTTTTTCAAAACCTTTCATTCCTGCTTTTTTAGCAGCTCCAACACCACGCTTCGCATTTTTTGCCGCAAAACTTCCCAACGAATTCATCATTTTTCTAGCATTGGCACTGCTTTGCGGTAATGATGATCCCCCAACTAGCTTTGATGCAATTCCTGATATCTCATCCATAAATTTATAAAGCAGCAACATCACCAAAGCTCCTTTAATAATTGTGAGAATTTTCATCTTAATATTATCAGTAAATATGTTCATCATAATAGGAATGGTCAAACCAAACATTTCTAAACCCGGCAACTTTCCAAAATCATCCAAACTCATCAAACAAGCCACACTATCATTCATTGGATTAAGCAATTTATCACCAGTTTCATTGCAATCATCAACCTCATTATCATCATTATACGGCTTAATAACGCCATTTGAATCTTTACAAACCTTAGAACAATTAATTGCTTTTGATGGAGCCTGACCAGAAAAAGTTGCACTACCAATTAAAACTCGGTCAGTAATTGTAATAAAAAATGCAATATACGCAAAGAGTATCATTGGCTGCAAACAATAGCCTATCAGCTCTTTTGTCCATGTTTTAAACATCTCATTAGTTTTAGCAAAAAGAGCCATGGTAATCATTATTGGCGAAACAAAAACCATGATGATTATCGCCATACAAGAAGCTAAAAATATGTGCAATGCCCGAAGTGTTAAAGCAACAAAGCAAAATCCAAAAAACATCGCCGCAATAGCAAAGTAAATTGCCGCCGAAGCAATAGGGGCGGTTAAGAATGAAGCTAAAATTAGTGAGGCAATATTTGCCACTTTCATCTCTGGCCCATAACCAAGATAACGCATCATTTTGCAATCAAGAGTATCCCACAAAGCAAGATATTCCTTACCACTTGGATATAAACGCCCAGAAGAAACTTCTTCACCATTTGCATTTGTGATCATTCCAAACTGACAACCATCTCTTCTACTTTCCGAATTTTCTGCTCCTATTTTAAACACCATCTGCGAAAATTCAGAAGAAGCTCCATAAACACCTTTGAAGAAAAACCCTTGCCACGCATTACCTGTTGCAAAAAATAGCACCAAAGAAATCTTCATTAAATACATCAAAATATCTTTCTTCTCGCGAATATCTGCTTTTCCCATCAAAAGATTCATACCATAAAACATGATCGACAAGGTTAGCACCATTTTCACTGAAGATCTCAAAGTATTCTGCACCACTGTAAAGAAAGACTCTTCTTTAACTAGATTACCTTTTTTGTAAACAAAGCTGCCATTTTCTACATAACGCCCACTTGGACAATTACCATCTGGATCTGGATATTCATTTTCATTAAAACACCTACTGTGACCCGCGGTATTTTGAAATACGTTTTCCAAAGTTTCTCTAACACATTGAGCAATTGGTGCTGAAAAATGTTTCTGACTTTTTAGAATAAAACCGCCACCATAAGCCGTACGATTTTGAGAATCTCCAACGAAGTTTATGCACGCATCTGAAAAATAAGGAGATCCTAAATGACTTTCATAATGATAATCTTGAAGACTAGTTGTGGTACAGTGCGTGAGATATTGGCAATAATTTTTGCACTTATTGGCTTTGTTATTGTAAGAACAATCAGTATTTCGAATTTCGCTTTTTGAAGAACAATTTCCCGCTGCAACATCCTCTTTTGTAATCATATCCCAACGACCATCTTCCCACTTTCCATCTTGATAATACTCACAATATTCCGAACCACCGCCAATACTAAAATTGTAAGGACATAAGCTATAAGTTTGAGCACATATTAAACGACCATTATCGAGTGTTTTTGCTTCAAAAGTAACACCATTTGTTGCACCACCAATATTACAATAAGTTCCAGCCTTGCAGAATACTTTTCTACCATCTGGCTTATCATCCAAATATCCTCCCGTAGCGTTATCCGCAACATCAATTCCACTTGAAGAAATATCAGAGCCATAATTAATACAAATATAGTTTGCACTTCTTTTTTGACAGCATTTGTAGGCTTTTTGAAGCTCGGCAACTCTTTCTTCTGTAATGGGCTGATTAGTTAAAGGATCTAAATTTCCAGGAACTAGATCATATTTCTTACAGTTAAAATTACCTGGTTGTAAACCACGCATATAATATCTTTGTGGAGGATACTTCCCATCAACTTTTGGGCGCGTTACATCAGGACACGCCTCATGTCCACCTTGTGGATTATCTAAAACCTCTTCTCCTCCATAATACCATTCACGATAAGTAACATTAGCTAGATCTTCCAAATTCAACTTCTCGGTTCGCCCCTCTCTTATATATTTTTCTACAGCATCTTTAACCTTCTTCTTTTTATTAGGTGAACTAAAATCATATTCTCTAGAATTTGCAGTTTCCCACTTAGCACCACAAATTTCAGTGTTCTTAAAAGTATCTTCTGCAATTGCATATAATGTAGCCAAAGTAGCTGTTAAACCACCATAAGCTACAATAGATGCTGCAACAGCAGTTACGCAAGGGGGGTTTTGATCAGTTGCAGCTTTAATACTAGCTCTGCCAATATCCAAAGAATCTTCCAAAAGCGAAGGATAAATACGAGGAACTCTGCTACCAGTTCCGCAAGCATTATTCATTGCAGTAATAGTAGTTTTAATTGTCACATATGCACTGAGAAAGAATGCCAAACAAACAGGATTAGACAAAACCACATCTAAATCATCTCCAGGGTCTGCAACTGGTTTATCCGCAGAAGCAGTAAAAAATTCTAAACCACCAGGATCTCCACTTGAACTACAAGAACGAATTCTTCCAACCCCTTGCGAAGTTCCACCAGCAAAAACATCTGACAAAAAGCAAAAAACAAGCACGACAATCAAGGCAAGATTAGTAATTTTTTTTGCTATTTTTGTCAAAAAATTTGCCAAGTTAAGATAGTAAATTAATTATTTGGGACGACTGCGTTCATAATAAATTGGCAGCCAATCATCTGGATCTTCACCAACTTCCTCGATTATTTCATCTAATAAAATCACTGTATCTACACGCGCCGAAAGAACACGAATTACATCATCCATGCCGCCCAAATCAATACGAGCTATAACTCCGTCATTATCTTGTTTTACCAAGAAAAATCTGGTTGAAGGATCTGTAGTTTTTACAAGTGTAAATTCACGTTCCGTCAACATAAAAACTTCACGATAAAGCGTGGTTGCTTTTAAATTTGGTAAGAAAATTTGGGTTGCAGTTTGTTGCACCAAAGTATCTGAAATACTGCTTTTTGCCGCATCTTCAACCGACTGTGTTGCAAAAACCACAAATGTGTTCAATTTTCTTAAAACTTTTAACCAATCCTTAATTTTAGGCGCAAAAACTGGATTACCAATCAATGCCCAAGCTTCGTCCAACACAATCATTGTTGGCGAACCATCAAGAGAACTTTGAATACGATGAAACAGATAAAGTAAAACTGGCCCAATACTTGCTTTATCTTGTAAAATACTTGCCATCTCAATTCCGAAAGATCTTGCCGAAGTAAAATCAATCATATCTTCCGAATTATCAAACAACTTAGCGTGCGAACCACTACTATGCCACATTGCCAACCTTCCCGCCAAAGTTCCCGGTCCACCCAAACCCATAAAAGGTGCAATATTGCGCAATCTTCTTTGTTCTTTTGGTAATTTATAATTTCCTTTCACAGCTTCGTTAATACGCTCAATTTCATGAGCTGGAAGTGGCGCGTCTCCAACCATTACCAACGCTTTCATGAATTCAATTAAGAAAGAACGATTTTCCGCAGTATCTTCAAGTTGAAATGGATTAAATCCTGATGGCTTTGATGCCTCTGGAATCATATATCTACCACGAATTGCACGAATAAAAATTTCTGCACCACGATCTTTATCAAAGAAAAATAAACGACAGCGAAATTTTTGAGCTTGAGCGCAAAGAAAGTTCAAAAGCACTGTTTTACCAGCTCCAGTTGGACCTATAATCATACTATGACCAACATCACGAACGTGAAAACTAAAGAAATATGGAGTTCCCGAAACTGTATTCAACACTGTTACAGCATCTCCCCAATGGTTTTTCTTTCTTTTTCCTGACGGGTAATTGTGAAAAGAGGCGAAGGCAGCAATATTAAATGTATTTACAGTGCTGCGTCGCGCCATAAATTCAGAATTTCCGGGAAGCTGCGCCCAAAAAGCTGGCTCAAGATTTATTTTTTCGCGAACCGCTGTAATACCCACGTTTGATAACTCAACCACCGCAACTGACAATGCGCTTTCCAAAGCTTTTGGAGATTCTTCAATACATAAAACTGTCATATGATGATTTCCAAACGCAAATTCACCACTCATTGCAGAATCTAGTGCCGAATCAATTTCTTGAATTTGAGAAACCGCAACGTCTTCTGATTGCACTAAACGTCTTTGCTGCAACTGCATTGAACTAATTGCAACCATACGATTAATGAAGGAAAAAGACTGACTAATAATCATCTCAAACGGAGTCTGCATAAAAACATCAAACACTCCAGCATGAGTTGATGGACGATATTCTTTAATTGCAACTATACCCGCATACTTAACTGTTGTAGGATTGTGAACTTCGATCGATTTGTTACCAAAATACAACCTACTAATTGGCAAATGATGCGATATTTCATTAATAGGAATGTTAATTGGTTGAGAGTATCCACAATTAACCAAACGAGAGAGAAATTCTAAAATCTCTGAAGTGATTCCATCTTCAGTTTCTGACAAACCCAAAACACGTGGCCCATAATTACCAAAACCATTTAATACACGCTCGGTCATCTCATCAAGCTCATCATAAGCTTCACGCATGTAATTTTCCCAAGAAGTTTTGTCAGCACGATGTTGCAGCTTTTTTGCAATATGTTCTAAAACCGCAGCCCCAGAAGTATCTGGACCGCGAATAATTGTTAAATAATGTTCATTGATAAAACTTTTAGTATCAGAGTGTTTTCTACCCCATTCCTCATTAACTCTAGTTGAAAATTTATCAGGCATTTCGCCATCAGGAAAACCTTTTTCTTTGCGCCTTACCGTATGAAAATAAAGTGAAAAATTGCCTGATGCCATACCTTTTAAAAGGTTGTTTCTTGCCGCTTTTTTAAGGTCAATATCAATATCGTCAGCGGTTTCAAAAGCAAAACCCTTGATTTTAACAACTCTGATTAACTCTTCTTTGTGAGTAAGAATCGTATCAGAATTCCAGTGACATTTGTAAGGAATAAAATGCGCCGCAGAGATCTCACCTTTGGTGATTTTTTCTTTTGCAGGTTTGAGGGTTGAAAGACGCATTTATTTTGAAAGACAATTTGATAATTTTTTTTCTGAAGAAAATTATTTTTGAACGAAAAAAAGTAAAGTTGAGAGTTCTATTAATTAGATACAACTTTTCTTTTCAAGCAAAGCGAGAAATAATTTTTAACAAACTTTTTCTAAAAAATTTTGTCCTTTATACCCACTCAGGATAAGGAAACGCGACATGAGTCGCGCCCCGCCTTGCGGGGATCCCCTTCCCATATGTCGATAGGACATACGGGAAAATTTTTACTTGTGTCTTGCTTAGTCGTTTTCTAATTTGCGCAACAATATCATGAACACCGCTCTTCCTTTTAAAAACACAAATTCAACATTTTAGCAGGTTAAATCCATGTCAATTAACAAAGTGATTCTAGTTGGTAATGTAGGTCAAGAACCAGAAATTCGCTCAACTCAAGATGGACGCGAGATTGCAAGTTTTTCTTTAGCAACTTCTGAAAGCTGGAAAGACAAAAACTCTGGCGAAAAAAAAGAAAAAACAGAATGGCATCGCATCGTAATTTTTTCTTCTGGTTTAGTTGGAATTATTAAAAATTACGTAAAAAAAGGCACCAAAATTTATTTAGAAGGATCGCTTCAAACCAGAAAATGGACTGACTCACAAGGCGTTGAAAAATATACTACCGAAATTGTTTTGCAAAACTACAACTCAACCTTGCAAATTCTTGACTCAAGAGATCGTCAAGGTGGTAGTTCAGATTCTTATTCTTCAAATAATTCTTCATCTCGCTCAAACAGCAATGTTTCAATTGAAGAACATGACGATGAAATTCCATTCTAATTAAAATTTAGCGCATCTTAAAAATTAAAATTTTTGGTGCGCTTTTTGTTTTTTAAAAACATTTTCTATTTCCACTCATGGCTAAAGTCACAATCAACGGTCAAGAAACACAAATTCCTGACGGCATTACAATCATTCAAGCTTGCGAAATCGCTAACGTTGAAATTCCACGTTTTTGCTACCATGAAAGATTAGCAATTGCTGGAAATTGCCGCATGTGTTTAGTTGAAGTTGAGGGAATGCCACCAAAACCAGTTGCTTCTTGTGCAATGCCTGCAACTGACGGAATGAAAATTCATACTGATACACCAATGGTCAAAAAAGCCCGTGAAGGTGTGATGGAATTTTTACTAGCAAATCACCCTCTTGATTGCCCAATTTGCGATCAAGGCGGCGAATGCGATTTACAAGATCAAGCTTTTCAATATGGCTCTGGTAAAAGCCATTATCACGAACATAAACGCTCTGTAAAAGATAAAAATCTAGGGCCACTAATTAAAACCCAAATGACACGCTGTATTCACTGCACACGCTGTGTTAGATTTATGGAAGACATAGCTGGAACAACAGAAATGGGTGCAGTAAATCGTGGTGAAGGAATGGAGATTACCACTTATTTGGAACAAAATTTAAAATCTGAATTATCTGGAAATATAATCGATCTTTGTCCAGTTGGAGCTTTAACTTCTAAACCATACGCCTTTAAAGCCAGAAGCTGGGAATTAAGAAAAACCGAAACAATCGACATTATGGATGCAGTTGGAAGCAACATTCGCATCGATTCTCGCGGCGTTGAAGTAATGAGAATTTTACCACGCTTAAATGAAGAAATTAACGAAGAATGGATTTCTGACAAAACCCGTTTTTGTTATGATGGCTTAAAATATCAACGTCTTGACAAACCTTATGTTAAGCGTGATGGAAAATTTGTTGAAACTAATTTTGACGAAGCACTAACTGAGGTTTCCAATAAAATTAAAAATTTAAAACCATCAGAAATTGCAGCTTTTACAGGTCAATTTTCCGCTGTTGAAGAAATTTTTGCTCTCAAAAAATTGCTGGAAAAACTAGGAACAAAAAATTTCGACTGCCGCTTAAAAGGAGAAAAAATCAATTCTTCAGATCGCGCTTCTTATCTTTTTAACACTTCAATTTCTGGAATTGAACAAGCCGATGCCTGCTTATTAATTGGCCTAAATCCTCGTAAAGATGCGCCAATTCTAAATGCTAGAATCCGAAAAAGATCACTATCAAAAAAATTAAAAATCGCCTCAATTGGTGATAATTTGAATCTAACTTATAACCACCAAGTTTTAGGAAATAACGTTGAAGATTTAAAAAATATCCTTGAAGGAAAATCAGAATTTTGTGATGTTTTAAACAAAGCCTCAAAACCAATGCTGATTTTAGGTCATGATATGTTAAGCCGACAAGATGGTTTGGTTATTTTAAGCTATGCGAAAAAAATCGCCGAAAAATTCAATATGATTCAAGATGGTTGGAACGGGTTTAATTTCTTATCAAAATCAACTGGCCTAATTAACGGATTAGAGCTTGGTTTTAACGCATCGCAAACAGAAGAAATTCTTAACTCTGATATAAAATTAGTTATTCTTCACGGAGTTGATGACGATTTAGACTTTGCAAAACTACAAGATAAATTTGTTGTATATATTGGCACTCACGGTGATCGTGGAGCACATATTGCAGATATAATTTTGCCAGCGACATCTTACAGTGAGAAAGACGCAACCTATATCAACTTAGAAGGAAGAGCGCAAAGAACTAATCACGCTTCTTTTGCAGTTGGACAAGCTTTAGAAGATTGGAAAATCATTTTAGATTTGGCAAAAAAACTCAGCATTGATCTTGGTTTTTCAAATCTTGATGAGCTCAGAAAATTACTTCCTCAATCTATTAAAATTGATCAAATTTCAAAAACTTCTTGGATAAAATCTGAAGAAATAAAAGGTGAGTTTTTAGATCAAAAATTAATTGCCGAAGATTTTGATTTTTATCTAACAAATCCAATTTCTAGAGCTTCTCGCACTTTAAATAGATGTAGCACTGAATTAAACTCTTAAAAATTTCAGTTGCAAAAAACTTTCTAGCTTCTAGGTTGCCGCGCTTCCTCAAAGTCGGCTAAGTGTCATTTAAGAAAAATAACTAAATAAAAAATGTTAAAAATTCGTCTTTCTCGCGGCGGAAGAACTGGTCTTCCTTATTACCGCATTCTTGTTACTAACGCTACATCTCCTAGAGACTCTAAGTTTTTAGAAAAAATCGGCACTTATAATCCATTGCTTGCCGATGATAAAGAAAATCGCATCACTGTTGACAAAGAACGTGCCGAATATTGGATTTCAGTTGGTGCACAACCAACAGAAAAAGTTGCAAAATTTTTAATCGCACTTGGCGTTAAAGGTGCTGATAAATATGCTCCAAATTTTAAACCCAAAGCTCAAGGTTCTAATTTGAAGAAAAAAGCTGCTGAAAAACTAGCTAAAGAAAAAGAGGCTGCAGCTGAAGCTGCTGCTGCCGCTGCTGCAGAAAATACAGCAACTGAATCTGCTGCTTAGTTAATAAGCAAAAATTAATTTTATAAAACGCCGCAAATTTTATAGTTTGCGGCGTTTTTGTTTTTAAAAAATAATATGTCAAAACTTCCAAATAAGTTGCTAATTGCCACTAATAACAAAGGTAAATTTGCAGAAATTTCAGCTTTGCTTACTGAAATAAATATTAAATCAATTGGCACTTCTGAATTTGACATTTCTGAACCAGAAGAAACAGGAAAAACTTTTGCCCAAAATTCTCTAATTAAAGCAAAATATTATGCTCAAAAAACAGGATTAGTTGCGCTTGCGGACGACTCTGGATTATGTGTTGAAGCTATGAATGGTAATCCCGGAATTTATTCAGCTCGCTTTGCTAAAAATTCCGAAGGAAAAGACGATTTCACAACAGCTTTTAAAAAAATCTCTGACGAAATTACTAAAAATTCACCTTCAAATTTTCGTGCATTTTTTATCTGTAATTTATCTATTTTTGATCCAAAAACTAATTTTGAAATTTCTTTTGAAGGTCGTGTTGATGGTAATTTAACTTTTCCACCACGCGGAAATCTTGGCTTTGGCTATGATCCAATTTTTATTAAAGATAAAATGACTCAAACTTTTGGAGAAATTTCTGCACAAGAAAAAGATAAAATTTCACATCGTGGACAAGCTTTTGAAAAACTTGTCAACTGGTTAAAAAACCACGACTTGTAAAAGTGATTTTTAAAATTATCTAAAGCCCATCTAAATTCTAATTCACAAAATAATGAGCAAAAGAGACTATTACCAAGTTCTTGGCGTTGCAAAAACTGCTTCTGCCGATGAAATCAAAAAAGCTTATCGCAAGCTGGCGATGCAATATCACCCAGATCGCAATCCCGGAAACAAAGAGGCCGAAAACAAATTCAAAGAAGCAACCGAAGCTTACGAAGTTTTAAAAGACGATCAAAAAAGAGCAGGATATGATCAATACGGACATGAAGGTGCTCAGGGCGGATTTGGTGGCTTTGGCGGCGGACAATCTGGCGGATTTGACTTTAACGACATTTTTAACAATTTCTCTGATATTTTTGGCGACATGGGCGGTCGTCAACAAAGCAAAAAACGCAGCGCGGCTCAGCGCGGATCTGACATTCGTTACAACTTAGAAATTTCGCTTGAAGAAGCTTTTCGCGGCGTAACCGAAAAAATCTCTTTTACAATTCCCGTAACTTGCGAACCGTGCAAAGGAAGCGGCGCGCAAAATGGCGAAAAAGCCAGCGATTGCACAACTTGCAAAGGCAGCGGAAAAATTCGTGCCCAGCAAGGATTTTTTATTGTTGAACGCACTTGCACATCGTGCGGCGGAACTGGACAAATCATAAAAAATCCATGCAAATCTTGCAAAGGCGAAGGACGCGCCAATAAAGACAAAACTTTGTCAGTAAAAATTCCGGCCGGAGTTGAAGAAGGAAATAGAATTCGTTTAAGCGGCGAAGGCGAAGCTGGTCAGCGCGGCGGACCTGCGGGAGATTTATATGTTTATATTTCGCTCAAAAAACATCAATTTTTCACCCGCAAAGGCGACGATATTCACTTTGAAATTCCTTTAAAATTCACCACTGCCGCACTTGGTGGATCGGTTGAAATTCCAACAATTGATGGCGCAAAAGCAAGTTTAAAAATTCCTGAAGGCGCGCAAAATGGCGATCAATTTCGCTTAAAATCAAAAGGCATGAGCGTGATTAATTCTGGCGGCAGACGCGGCGATATGTTCGTTAAAATTAACATCGAAACACCCGTGAAGCTTTCTTCTGAAGAGCGCGATTTGTTACAAAAATTAGACAAGCTAATGACTGGAAAATCTAGCAATCCAAAATCAGAAAGTTTTTTCAAAAAAGTTGGCGATTTATTTTCTTAATTTTTTCTCGCGCTGCGAAAGAGATTTTAACTGTCCGCAAGCCGCTAAAACATCGTCACCACGAGTTTTTCGAATTGGCGAAATTACGCCACCATTTTTTAAAATTTGTTGAAATTTTAAAATCTGTTCAATGTCGCTGCGACCATATTCACAGCCATCCCACGGGTTGAATGGAATTAGGTTTATTTTTACATTTACGTTCGAGCGATTGATCAAATTTATTAACTCGCGCGCGTGCAATTCTTGGTCGTTAACATTTTGCAACATCACATATTCAAAAGTGATTTTTTGGTTGGGATTTTTTTGATTATAAACTTTGCAAGCAGCGAGCAATTCTTTGAGCGGATATTTTTTGTTAATCGCCATAATATCGGTTCGAAGCTTGTCATTTGTGGCGTGAAGAGAAATTGCCAAATTGGTTTTTAATTCATCAGCGCAGCGCAAAATTTCTGGAACTAAGCCAGAAGTTGAGATGGTTATTTTACGATTTGATAAATCTAAACCTTCGCAATCATTTAAAATTTTTACGGCTTTGGCAACATTTTCATAATTAAAAAATGGCTCGCCCATGCCCATAAATACGATGTTGGTGAGTTTGCGATTATTTTTATCCCAATCATTTAACAAATCTTTTGCGATCAGAATTTGCGCGACAATTTCGTGAAATTCGAGATTACGCACCAACATTTGCGTTCCAGTGTGGCAAAATTTACACGCCAAAGTGCAACCAACTTGCGACGAGATGCAGAGCGTGCCGCGAGTTTCTTCAGGAATAAAAACCGCCTCAACTTCTTTACAATCTGAAAAACGCACCAGCCATTTTCTAGTGCCGTCGGACGATAAAATATCTTGTGAAATTTCAGGGCGATTTAGTGAGAAATTTTGCGTAAAAATCTCGCGCATTTCTTTTGAAATATTGGTCATTTCTTCAAAAGATTTTACGCCGCGCGCATAAATCCAATTCCAGATTTGTTTGGCGCGAAACGGCTTTTCACCAACTTCTATCAAACAATCTTGCAATTGCTGTTTTGTTAAATGTGTGAGATTTATTTTTTTCTTTTCCACTTAGAAATGCCTTTAAGAATTGATGGCTTTTTTTTGAATTTCAAAAATTTCTTTCGCAGCATTTTTTGCCAATTCATACATTTGAGAAACGTTTTCGAAGCTCATGTCGCCTATTTCTGCCGTGCCTTGAATTTCAATTAAATTGAATTTTTCGTTAATCACAAAATTTGTATCAACTGCGCATTTACTGTCTTCGGCGTAATCAAGATCGGCGACAACTTCGCCATTAAAAATTCCACAAGAAACTGCGCAAACCTTTCCTTTTAAAGGATTGCTGCGCACTAATCTTTGATTGGTTAGTTTATTTATGGCAATTGCCAAAGCGACATAACCGCCAGTAATTGCAGCGCAACGCGTGCCTCCGTCAGCTTGAATAACGTCACAATCAATGATAATTTGACGCTCGCCAAGTAAAGATGTATCTACTGCTGAGCGCAAAGCGCGACCAATTAAACGCTGAATTTCAATTGAACGACCATTTGGCTTCATTGGGTCGCGTGAATTTCTGGTATGCGTTGAGCGTGCGAGCATGCTGTATTCTGCGGTCACCCAACCCGTTCCTTTGTTGCGCAAAAATGGCGGAACTCTTTCTTCAACCGATGCGGTGCATAAAACGTGAGTATCGCCAAATTTTACTAGGCAAGATCCTTCGGCGTGTTTGCTAACGTGAGGGATGATTTCAACTTTGCGGATTTGATCGGATTTTCTTTTTGAAGGACGAGTCATGAGTTTTTTTTTAGAGAGGTTGTTAAGACAAAAAAAATCCGCAACAGCTTGATTAACAAGATGCTGCGGATTTTTTGTAGATAATTTTATTCAGCAACAAAATCAAATTTAGCTTCTTTGCTTCTGCCCATTCTTTTACGATCGTTACTGTCCAAAAGTTTCTTACGTAAACGCAAAGATTTTGGAGTTACTTCAACCAATTCATCTTCTCCAACATAAGTGATCATGTCTTCTAAAGTTAAAATTCTTGGCGGAGTCAAACGAATTGCTTCGTCAGTTCCTGAAGCACGAACGTTGGTAAGTTGTTTTCCTTTAAGAACGTTAACTTCCAAATCGCCTTGTTTAGAATTTTCGCCAACAATCATTCCAGAATAAACTTTTTGCTGAGGTTTTACAAAAAGCGTGCCGCGTTCTTGCAAATTCCACAACGCATAAGCAACAGTTTCGCCAGCATCGGTTGAAATTAGAGCGCCGTTTTTCTTAGAGATCATTTCGCCTTTATATGGAACGTAGGCGTGAAAAATTCTGTTCAAAACTCCAGAGCCTTTAGTGTCGGTTAAGAATTCGCTTTGGTAGCCAATAAGCCCGCGAGATGGAACGTAAAAAACTAGGCGAGTTTTTCCACCAGAAGATGGTTTCATTTCGATCATTTCGCCTTTTCTTGAAGAAAGTTTTTCAACTACCGAACCGCTGAAAGCGTCATCTACGTCAACAACCACTTCTTCAACCGGTTCTAAAACTTCTCCATTTTCACCTTTTTTGAAAAGAACGCGCGGTCTTGAAACTGAAAGCTCAAAACCTTCGCGACGCATATTTTCAATTAATACACCAAGTTGCAATTCTCCACGTCCACCAACTTCAAAAGCATCTTTTGCATCAGCTTCTTTAACCTTGATTGCAACGTTGGTTTCAGCTTCAGAAAATAAACGATCACGAATCATGCGTGAAGTTACTTTTGAACCTTCAAGCCCAGCTAGAGGAGAATCGTTAACGCCAATAGTGATTGCCATTGTTGGCGGATCAATTGGGGTTGATTTGATTGGTTCAGAAACTGACATTTCACAAAGAGTGTCTGAAACCGAAGCTTTTTCTAAACCAGCAATTGCAACGATGTCTCCAGCTTGCGCTTCTTCAACAGGAATTTTTTCAACACCACGGAAAACGTGTAATTTTGTTAAACGACCTTGCTCGACAACTTCACCTTTTAGGTTAATTGCTTTAAAGCTCATTAAATTTTTAGCTTTTCCAGAGTAAATACGACCAGTAAGCATACGACCAAAATAAGGGCTGCGATCAAGCAATGTTGCCAACATTTTAAATGGTGCATCAACATCAAATTTTGGTGGCTGAACATGCTCCAAAATCAAATCAAAAAGCGGAGATAAATCTTTGCGCTCATCTTTTTCAAGATCACGCACACACCATCCATCACGACCAACAGCGTAAAGAACAGGAAAATCAAGCTGTTCTTCTGTGGCGTTTAATGAAACAAAAAGATCAAAAATTTCGTTCAAAACTTCATCAGGGCGAGCATCGCCACGGTCGATTTTATTAATCAAAACCATCGGACGAAGACCCAAAGCCAAAGCTTTTGCAAGTACGAATTTGGTTTGTGGCATCACGCCTTCAGCCGAGTCAACCAAAATAACCACGCTGTCTGCCATGGAAAGTACGCGCTCAACTTCACCACCGAAATCGGCGTGTCCTGGAGTGTCAATTACGTTAATTTTTTGGTCTTTCCACATCAAAGAAGTGCATTTTGCAAGAATGGTAATTCCGCGTTCTTTTTCTAAATCGTTAGAATCCATCACGCGATTTTCAACTTGTTGGTGAGCGCGAAAAGTGCCGCTTTGATGAAGCATTGCGTCAATAAGCGTGGTTTTGCCATGGTCAACGTGAGCAATAATGGCAACGTTTCTAAAACTAGTCATTTGTATATTTTTTAAATTTATTTCTGGCGGATTGCAATCAGAAGAGAATGTGAAGAAATTCAAGGCGGCGCAAGATAAGAATCAAAAACCAACTGTCAATTAAAACCTTGTTAAACAAGGCTTTTAACAAAGACAAATTATGCTCAAGTTTGAAATTTATTTTTGCAAACGAGCTAAAATTTCATCACGAGAAATTAAATTTACCAAAAGTTTTAATTCTGGCCCATGTTCTTTTCCGCTCAGAGCCAAACGAATTGGCATGAATAAATCTTTTCCTTTGCGTGAAGTTTTTTGCTTAATTTGCTCAAGCCATAAATTCCAACAATTTTCGTCATCTGTATCTACTGGCAATAATTCTGCAGCTTGTGCTAAAAATTCACGATCTTGCTCTTTATTTTCAAAACGAAATTGATGATTACAAATTGAAATCCATTCTTTGATTTCGTGTAAAAAACTAATGTTAAGTTTTAATCCATTCCAAAATTTTTCTGAGATTTTTTCATTAACACCAATTTCTTTCAAACGCATCTCAACACTAGAAAAGTCAAGAATCTGCAAAAGTTTCTGATTAATATTTGCTAACTCAGAAATGTCATAATTTGTTGCGGATTTAGAAAATTTTGCAAAGTCAAAATTATTTACTAACTCATCAAAATTACGGTGAATTTTTATACCTTCAGAAGTTCCAATTTGTGACAATAAATTAATAATTGCCATTGGTTCGTAGCCATCATTGCGCAAAGATTTTACATCAAAACCACCTTCACGTTTTGAAATTTTACCTTCAGAAGCTTTTACCAATGCTAAATGTGCAAATTCAGGAGCTTTAACACCTAAAGCCTCAAAAATCTGAATTTGAATAGCAGTGTTGGTAATGTGATCTTCGCCACGAATAATATCGGTGATGTTGTAGTCGATATCGTCAACAACCGAGCAGAAAGTGTAAGTTGGAACTCCATTATCGCGGACTAAAACTGGATCAGAAAAATGGCGACCTTCATAAGTTATTTTGCCTTTAATTTTGTCGTTCCATGAAGTGATTTTATCTTCTAACAAAAAACGGTAATGTGGCTTTAAACCTTGCGCACGTAAAGCTTGTTTTTGTTCTTCGTTTAAATTTAACGCAGCACGATTGTAAATTGGCGCAATGCCTGAGGCAATTTGTGCTTTACGTTGAAAATTCAAATCTTCTGGCGTTTCAAAACATTCGTAAAGACGACCGCTGGCAATTAATTTATTTTTAGCCTCTTCATATTTTTCAAGTCGATCCGACTCTTTAAACAACAAATCGTAATTTAGCCCAAGCCAAGCCATGTCGTTTAAAATCATATCACGATATTCGTCGCGCACACGTTCAACGTCAGTGTCATCAAGGCGTAGAAAAAAATTTCCGCCAGTTTTTTTAGCGTAAAGAAAGTTGATGATAGCAGCACGAATATTACCAACGTGAAGAAATCCTGTAGGAGAAGGTGCGAAGCGGCAAATAGTCATTAATTTTTTTGTATTTTTAGTTTATCAATCATCTCACGATTTTCTTTGGTGTCAGGAATTAAAAAGTCGCTACCGCAATAACTACAATATTTTTGTGGTTTGCGTTTGCGCCAAACTCCATAAAAAAATCCCGGAATAACCAAAGTTGACCAGAGTAACATTTCAATAATCGCACTTCCTCTTTTGCCAGTTCTAATTTCAAAAGCCGTTTTGCAATCACCACAAATTATTTTTTTTGTCATTATTTTTTACCGTAAAAAACTCTTGTATTACAAAGCATATCGTGAAGTGCGGTTTTTTCTTTGGTGAAAATTACTATTAAAAATCCTAAACCTAAAGTCATTGCAGTTAAAATTGAAGCTAATGCACGACAAATAGCTTTTTCTGTAGAAAGCTTTGAACCATCAGGATTTCCCACATAAATTCCAAGCAATCTTTTACCAATTGTTGCCTGATGTTTGTTAGAAAGAAAATAAACAATATAGACAAAATTCACAGAGTAAAAAATAAAATCAGTAAGGTTGTTATTTGATGAAGCTAAGACTTTAAAGCTTGAATAGCTTGAGTAGCCATTTTGAAAAGTGGTAAGTTGATAATTGTCGAGCCCAAAAATAAAAAAGAAAATCACCAAAGGAAAAGCTAAAA
>CAYWVI010000006.1:0-48864 GCA_964461905.1 uncultured Rhizobium sp.
TTGAAATGGCTGAAAACGGTCGCAATTTTTACTAACAAAAATAATGCGAATTATCGGAATAGATCCGGGTTTAACCAAAACTGGCGTGGGAATTATTGACGTTAAAAATAACAATATTTTTTTCGTCGCCTCCGAAACGATCTATTCAAAACCGTCAGAGCCTTTTTCTGAAAGGCTGCACCATTTTCACGATTCATTAACCAAAATCATAAAAATCTACAATCCAGATCAAGCAGCAATTGAAGAAACTTTTGTGAACAGCAACCCTCTTTCTTCTCTAAAACTAGGTCACGCGCGCGGAGCTTTAATTTTAACTTTAAGTTTGTGCGGTTTAAAAGTTTCAGAATATTCAACAACAGCGGTTAAAAAAGCAGTAGTTGGAGTGGGCAGAGCAGAAAAACACCAAATTCAAATGATGGTGAAAATTTTATTACCTAAAGCTGATTTCAAAACCGAAGACGAAGCCGACGCCTTGGCGGTGGCGATTTGTCACAATAATCATCGGTAATTCTAACCAAAAAATGGAGAATAAATTAATGCTTCTACTTTTTATAAAATCACTAATTCTTGGAATATCAATTGCTGCGCCAGTTGGTCCTATCTCAACATTAGCAATTAAAAATTGTTTAACTCGTGGATTTAAAATTGGGTTTGCTACTAGCTTTGGGGCATCTATTACAGAAGGTTTTTATGGATTTGTTGCAACTGGTGGTTTGGCTTTTATTTCTAAATTTCTCACAACATATACATTAGAAGTGAAATTAATTAGTGGCATAGCACTGATTTTGCTTGCTATCTATGAAGTTAAAACGGCTAAAGATTTTTCTTTTGAAGAAATAAAGATGAAGAAAGTTGGTTTTTTTCAGACAATGTTTTTTACATCTTTTTTAACATTGGGAAGCCCAATGACAATTATTTTATTTATTGGTGTTTTTGCTACAATGACAGGAACAGTTTTAACTGGTTTAGAAATGGCAGTAACTGTTTTTGGAATTTTTATGGGATCAGTAATTTGGGCTTTTATTTTGTGTGGCACAGTCTCAAAACTTCATCATAAATTATCTAAAAAAATGATGAGTTGGGTAAAAATTCTTGCTGCAACAGTGATTGGAAGTTTTGGTGCTTACGGAGTTTATAGTTCAATAAATTTATTCTAGAGAAATTTACCAACGTAGCGCGATTGATCCCCAAGTTAGGCCGCCGCCTAAGGCTTCTAAAACAACTAAATCACCTTTTTTTATTTTTTGTTGTGAGTTAGCTAAATCAAGAGCCAAGGGAATTGAGGCTGCTGATGTGTTGGCTTGATTTTCTACGGTGATGATCACTTTTGATTCGTCAAGTTCAAGTCTGTTGGCAACGGCATTTAAAATTCTGGCGTTGGCTTGGTGAGGAACTAGCAAATCAATGTCTTTGGTTGTTAGACCTGATTTTTCTAAAACAGAAATAACAGATTTAGACATTTTCTCAACAGCGTGTTTAAAAACTTCTTTGCCAGTCATTTCAATGAAGCCAGATTTTTGGTTTGAAGCAACACCGCCATTAGTTTTTAAGATATTATTTAGAGTGCCATCAGAATGAAGGTCGGAAGCAATTATTCCGCAATTGCTTTCGGTGGTTGCTTGCAATAAAACTGCGCCAGCACCATCGCCAAACAAAACGCAAGTGTTGCGATCGCTCCAATCAACAATTCGAGATAAAGTATCGGCACCAATAACTAAGGCATTTTTTACTTGACCAGATTTGATAAAATTATCTGCAGTTGCTAAGGCAAAAACAAAGCCAGAACAAACTGCTTGAATGTCAAAAGCGAAAGCATTTTTTGCTCCGATTTTTGCTTGAACAGTTGTTGCCGTTGCAGGAAAAGTTAAGTCAGGAGTTGTTGTTGCAAGAATAATAAGATCGATTTCTTCAGCTTTAACATTTGATTTTGCAAGAGCGTTAAGTGCTGATTTTGTTGCAATATCAGATGTTAATTCATCCAAATCAGCAATATGTCTTTGTTTAATTCCAGTTCTTTCAATGATCCAAGAATCAGAGGTATCTACAGTTTTTGAAAGATCTTCATTAGTTACAATCTTTGCTGGAAGATAAGATCCAGTAGCGGTGATTTTGCTACGAATTAACGTCATTTTTTGCCTCTTCTTGAGTTGAGGTTGCAGCTTTTATTGTTTCTATAGCTGATTGAAGTTCTTGAGTTATTTGTTCGTTAATTTTGTTTTCAACAAGAGAAATGGCAACTTTGATGGCATTGGCAAATCCAACTTTATCTGTGCTTCCGTGGCTTTTTACCACAACTCCATTTAAGCCAACAAGCATCGCGCCGTTATGCATACGTGGATCCATTTCTTTACTAGATTTTGTGAAAGCTGAGCTTGCTAAAAGATATCCTAATTTCGACCAAATAGAACTACTTAAAGTTTCTTTTACAAAGGTAGACATCAGTTTAACTGTGCCTTCAATGGCTTTTAGCGTGATATTTCCAGTGAAGCCATCTGTAACTACAACATCAACAGTTCCTTTTGTGATATCATCACCTTCAACATATCCATAAAATGAATCACTTAAAGTGCTTGCTTTAAGCATTGCAGCAACATTGCGAACTTCTTCGTGGCCTTTAGCGTCTTCAGATCCAACGTTTAAAACTCCGATTTTAGGATTTTCAACTTTCAGTACATTACGAGCAAAAGCTTTTCCCATAACGGCAAATTGAAACAAAACATCAGCACCGCACTCAATGTTTGCACCCATGTCGAGCATGACAGTGCCTTTTCTTTTTTGATTGGGAATTGAGGTGACGATTGCTGGACGATCAATTGATGGTAGAGGGCGCAAAACTATTTTAGCTATTGCCATTAAAGCACCAGTATTTCCTGCTGAAACAATAACGTCAGACATTCCTTCTTTTACAGAATTAATGGCTAAGCGCATACTTGAGTTTGTGCCTTTACGTAAAGCAACAGAAGGCTTTTCATCTGAGGAAATAAATTCTTCGGTATGAGAAAGTGTGTAGCGACCTTTTAGATATCTGCAATTTTGAATTATCGGAAGAATTTTTTTTGAATCCCCAAACATTAAAAAATGAATATCTTGATTTGAAGCTGCAATTATATCAGCACCTTCAATCACAATTTGAGGGGCTCGATCTCCTCCCATGCAATCCAATGCTACTGTGAGTTTCTTAGTCACTTTTAACTATGCTTCTTGAGAAGATTTTTTCTTATCGGCAATAATTTTTCTGCCTTTGTAATAACCATCTGATGAGATGTGGTGAGCAAGTTTAAATTCACCTGAAGTTTTATCGGTTAAAACATTTGGAAAATCAGCTTTAAAAGAACCGTTGCTGCCTTTTCTCATGCGACTTTTAGAACGAGATGTTTTCTTCTTAGGAACTGCCATAGTAAATTTCTTGTGAAGTTAGTTAGTGTTAAAAAATTAATTTGATTCTGGAAAGAACGAGAATTACAAAAAGTAGGAAACTAAAATTAAGAACGTGTTGAAATAAAAGCAACGTTAATTTCTTTATAAAATGCACCTACGTTTTCTCATCATTATTTTTATTTTTGCAACTAGCTCTTGCATTACAAGAGTTGATAAACATGGATTTATGTTTGAATTTTCAGATCATGAAATGTTGCAAGAGGGTATTACAACTAAGGAAAGAGTTTTAAACATGATGGGTTCTCCAACTTTAATTTCAGATTTTCATGAACAAGAAACTTGGATTTATTTTTCTGAAGATTTAGAGCGTTTCCTATTTTTTAAACCAAAAGTTGTAGATAGAAAAATTTTATTAATTCGTTTTAAGCTAGACACAATATCAGAACTACAAAAGTTTGATTTAAATAACGAATCAAAAAATTTAAAATTTGTGTCGGAATCAACAATAGTAGATAGTCATAAAGTCGGGTTCTTTAAATCAATTTTTAGTAATGTTGGACAAATCAAACCTCAATAAATTAATAGCTATTCTTTTAATAGCTTTATCAACTTTTTCTTGTGGCAAAGTTGATATCTATAACTCAACAGTTTCTTGTCCTAATGGTTTAAGTGTTTCTGTGAGATTTGCACGTAAAAATGAGGTTATCGCTGCAATTCAAAAAGCTGCTTTAACTAAAAAGAAAGATGGTTCAAGCGAGGGTTATACAGTGATTAGATTGAGAGATAAAAGATCATTTAAAATTGAAAAAGTTCCACCAGAAGAATCGCTAAAATGTTTGGTTAGAGAAGAGTTTTACGGAAGGTTCAGCAGAAGTTATGTTAAAAAATACATGGGAAAAGATCTTTGGCTCTCATATTAAAAAAACATAGTTACTATTTTGGAGTTATAGCCGAGCTTGTTGCAGCTATTTTTTTGTTTTTAAAAGGCTACTCAATAATTAAGAGAAGATATAAAACTGCTTTTGGAGAAATTGACATCATTGCTAAAAAATCGAATGTGATTGTTTTTGTTGAAGTAAAAGCCAGAAGTTCAAAGATGATTATTGAAGAAGTCTTAACTCAAAATCAAATTAACCGCATTAAAAATACATCTTTGTTTTTTATTTCAAAAAATATTGCCTTGCAAAATTGCGATTTACGTTTTGATTTTATTGCAGTGAATAAATTTTTTATGATAAAACATCATCATAATTTCATAAGTTGAAATTTAGTCTTGATGCTTTTATTTTGGCGACCTCTTTCTATCCTTTTTAATAATTATCTTTTTTGTGATCCCAACAAAACCGCAACAAACAACATCTAATTCTAACAATTTTTTTAAAATTAACGATCAAATTAAAGCAAAAGAAATAAGGCTTATAGATCATGAAGGTACAATGGTTGGAGTAACAACTGTTGCTGAAGGAATAAGAATGGCACAAGAGGTCAATCTTGATTTGGTTGAAGTTTCTCCTGCTGCTAATCCTCCAGTTTGTAAAATTGCTAATTTTGGCAAAATGAAATATGAAATGCAGAAAAAAACTGCGGATGCCAAGAAAAAGCAAAAGGTTGTCGAGGTAAAAGAAATAAAGATGACAATAAACATCGGTAAAGGTGATTACGATACAAAAATTAGACACACCAAAGATTTTATTGAGAAAGGAAATAAAGTAAAAGTTAGCATCAGAATGAAGGGTCGTGAAATAACACACCGCGATCTAGCGGAAAAAATGATGGCTGATATTTTAAGAGATACCGAGACATTCGCAAAGCCAGAGACGAATCCTCGTCTTGAAGGAATGCAAATGGTAGGAATTTTAATAAAGAAATAAATTTATTTAAAGGTCGCGCATCGCAAGATGTGCGGCCTTTGTTTTTTGGGTTCAACTACAAATTAATCAAAAAATGCAAAAAATCATCGAGCAAATAATTGATTTTTCAAAAAAGAAAAAGCATCAGTCTGACTTTAATCAAAAAGATTTCACAACATTTCTAACCAGTTTTTATTCAGAAAACACAGCTCAAGATTTTTCTGAATATTCAACAGAAGATTTATTTAACGCTGCTCTTTCTAGTTTTAATTTTTTAGCGGTTAGAAAATCATCGGAAGTAAAAATTAGAATATCTAATCCTTCCATTAAAACTCATGGCTTTGAGTCGCCATATACTTTCGTGGATATTGTTAATGATGATATGCCTTTCTTAGTTGATTCTGCGGTATCTCATATCGATAAACTGGGGGTGAAAATCAAAAATGTTATACATCCTGTTTATTCAGTATCGCGTGATAAAAATGGTGTTTTGCAAAAAATTTCTGATGATGCCAAATCAAACTGCGAATCTTTAATTCAGCTCCATTTAACTAAAATTACTGGCGAAAAAGATTTGGAAATGCTTACCGAAAAAATAAGCAAAATTCTCGATACAGTTTCACTCGTGGTTAAGGATTGGAAGTCAATGATTGAAATGACAAAAAAAGCTTCTGATCAAATTGATAATGCTAAAAAAATCGTTAAAGACACAGCAGAAATAAAAGAATTTTTAACTTGGATTGCTGATGGAAATTTTATTCTTCTTGGTGCAAAAGAGTTTGATATTAAAGAAGAAAAAAAAGGCGAATATTGCCTTGATGAAAAAGGAAAGGGTTTTGGTATTTTTAGATCAGAATATGCTGATTTTAGACCAGAAGTTTTAAACTCATCTTTTGAAGAAGTTGGCGATTCGGTTGCAAATCCTTATGTAATTGAAATTTTAAAATCTCGCTATCGCTCGAAAATTCATAGACATACAAATGCTGAGAGAATTCGCATTCAAAAAATTTCACCAGATGGAAAAGTTACGGGAGAATTTAGATTTGTTGGTTTGTTTACCTCTTCAACTTATCACAACAGTATAAACACTATTCCGTTAATTAGAGGAAAAATTGCAAAAGTGATTGCTGATTCCAAATATTTAAAAGGTGGTCATAGCTACAAAGAATTAGTCTCAATTTTAGAAGCATATCCACGTGATGAGCTTTTCCAAATTAGCGCAGAAGATTTACTAAAAAATGCGATTGGAATTGTTTCAATTTGTGGACGTTCGCAAGTAAGATTTTTTGCTCGCAAAGATAAATTTAACCGCTTTGTTAGTTGTTTAGTTTTTACTCCTCGTGATCACAGTAATTCTGATATTCGTGAAAAAATAAAAGAATATTTGGCTGAAATTTATAAAGGAGAAATTGCAGATTCTTTTGTTCAAATTACAGAATCAAATTTAATAAGATTGCATGTAATTGTTCGCACAAATAAAGGAATTCCAGAAGTTAATTTATCAGCAATTGAGAAGGAAATTACAAAAATAACTAGAGTTTGGAGTGATGATCTTTTTGAGGCAATTGTAGAAAAATTTGGTGACGAAAAATCTTTATCTCTTTTTTCAAAATATAAAAATTCTTTTTCGGTTAGTTACATTAATCGTTTTGATCCAAAGCGTGCAGCAATTGATATTTCGCGAATTGAAAATTGTTTAGAATCAAAATCAGTTTTATTTGATCTTTATAAATCTTCAGAGCTTCTTGCTAAAGATGTATCTGAGTTAAAAATCTATTCTTCAGAAAAAGAAATTATTCTTTCTGAAATCATGCCAGTTCTTGAAAGCTTTGGATTTAACGTAATTCAAGAACATACCTACGCAGTTACAATTGAAGAAGATGGTAAAAATCGCTTAAGAAGTAAGGTTTGGATTCATTATTTCCATCTTAACTTAAGCAAAGAAGGACACGAGTTTTCTGAAAAAATCAAAACTAACTTTGAAAATACGATTTCACTAATTTGGCAAGAAGTTACGCAAGTTGGATTTTTGAACAAATTAGTCATTGCTGCAGATTTGCAATGGAAGCAAGTATATATGCTTCGTGCATATACAAAATATTTATATCAAGTTGGTTTTAGATATAATCAGCAACATATTGCTCAAGTTTTAGTGAAATATTCTGATTTAACCAAGCTTTTAGTGGAGTTATTTGAATTAAAATTTGATCCTTCAATCAAAATATCTTTAGCAGATAGAAAACAAAAAATTGAAAAAATCTCCGATCAAATAAAAGAAGGTTTAAGCTCGATAAAAGATGTTATTGATGATGCTATAGTTAGAAGATTTTTAGGAGTGATAGAAGCTACTTTAAGAACAAATTATTATCAAACTAACGAATCAAAACAATTTAAAGGATATGTTTCGTTTAAATTTGATTGTAAAAAAGTTCCAGAGTTACCTTTACCTCGTCCACATGCCGAAATTTTTGTTTATTCGCCAAAAGTTGAGGCAATACATTTGCGCGGTGGAAAAGTAGCTCGTGGTGGTTTGCGTTGGTCAGATCGTGGAGAAGATTTTAGAACAGAAGTTTTGGGTTTGGTAAAAGCTCAAAATACTAAAAATGCCGTGATTGTTCCAGTTGGATCTAAAGGTGGATTTGTTGTAAAAAAATCTACTCTTGGAATGACTCGTGATGAAATTCAACAAGAGGGAATTTCTTGCTACAAAACATTCTTGCGCGGTCTTTTGGATGTAACTGATAATGTAGTAAATAACAAAGTTGAACATCCAAATAATGTTGTGATGTATGACGAATCTGATCCTTATTTAGTTGTTGCTGCCGATAAAGGAACCGCAACATTTTCAGATATCGCAAATTCTATTTCCGCTGAATATAACTTTTGGTTAGGAGACGCTTTTGCTTCTGGTGGATCAGTTGGTTATGATCATAAAAAAATGGGCATTACTGCAAAAGGTGGATGGGTTTCGGTTATGCGTCACTTCCGCGAAATGGGCGTTGATACACAAACACAAGATTTTACTTGCGCTGGAATTGGTGATTTGGCAGGAGATGTTTTTGGAAATGGAATGCTGCTTTCCAAACATATAAGATTAGTTGCCGCCTTTAATCACATGCATATTTTCTTGGATCCAAATCCAGATTCAGCAAAATCATTTATTGAACGTCAACGCATGTTTAATCTTCCTCGTTCAAGTTGGATGGATTATGATCAATCGCTAATTTCAAAAGGTGGAGGAATTTTTGAAAGATCAGCAAAATCAATAAAAATATCACCTGAGGTTAAGAAAGTTTTAGCAATTGAGGAAGATGAGCTAACACCTATAAATTTAATTAAAGCAATCTTAAAAGCCCCAGTTGATTTACTATGGAATGGTGGAATTGGAACATATGTAAAATCATCATCTGAGTCAGATCAAGAAGTTGGAGATCGTGCTAATGATGCACTTCGTATTAACGGAAATGAATTGCGTTGCAAAGTTGTGGGCGAGGGCGGAAATCTTGGTTTTACTCAAAAAGGACGTATTGAATATGCACTAAATGGTGGATGTATTAACACTGATGCAATGGATAACTCAGCGGGTGTTGATTGTTCAGATCATGAAGTAAACATCAAAATTGCTCTTACTGCTGCAATGCGTGGCAAGAAAGTAACTCTTGAAGAAAGAAATAAAGTTCTTGAAGCAATGACAGATGATGTTGCTCACTTGGTTTTAGAAGATAATCGCTTGCAAACCCAAGCAATTTCAATTGCAAAATCACAAGGTATTTCTTCACTTGGAGATCAATCTCAATTTTTAAGCACCCTTGAAAAATCAGGTTTGTTAAATCGTGAAATTGAGTTTTTGCCTTCAAAAAAAGAGATTGCAAAAAGACAAGTTGATAAAGTTGGTCTTACTCGTCCAGAGCTTTGTGTGATGTTGGCTTACTCAAAAATTGATATTTACAACCAAATTTTATCATCAAATTTGGTGAAAGATAAATATTTTGAAAATGAGCTATTTTCATATTTTCCAAAATTATTACAGGAAAAATTTGCTGATGAAATTTCTAATCACCAGCTGCGTAACGAGATTATCGCAACTCAAATAACAAATTTTATTGTTAATAGAATGGGAATTTCTTTCGTTAGACAAATGTGTAACGAAAGTGGTTTTGGTGTTGTTGAAGTTGTGAAGAGTTTTATAATTGCTTGTGACTCATTTAGACTTAGAGAAATTTGGCAAGAAGTTGAAGCTCTTGATGGAAAAATTGCTTCTCACATTCAAATGCAAATGTTCTTAAGTGCTAATAAGTTGATTGAAAGATCAGTTACTTGGCTATTGCGCAATCAATCAAAAGGAACTTTATCAACTACTGTTTCGCGTTTCAGAAAAATTGCCGATGAACTTTCTTCCATCTTGCCAAAAGTTTTAGCTCAAGCTTCAAGCGATTCTTTTGAGAGAAAAATCGAGCGTTATTGCTTAAATAATGTTGATCGTAAATTAGCAGAAAAAATAGCTTCTTTAGATCCTGTGGCTTCAGCTTTCGATATTTCAGAAATTTCAGCCGCTTCAAATTTTGATCTTAAAACAATAGCTAAAATTTATTTTGCGATTGGAACAAGATTTTCTCTAAAATGGCTACGTAGTAAAGTTTCTGGTTTGGCTTTTGAAGATCACTGGCAGAAGCTATCAAGTAAAACAATTTTAGAAGATCTTTACTCTTATCAAATGAAGATTGCTAAACAAGTTGTTGAATTTAGCTGTGAAGATAAAACTTTATGTGAAGTAAATTCTTTAGATAAATGGGTTAAAAACGCCGACTTCTTAGTTGAAAGATTTGACAACTTTATTTTGGAATTAAAAAACAATCCAAACCATGATTTGTCAGTGTTTATTGTGGCATTAAATAGGTTAAAACCTTTGGTGAATTAATAATTTTAATTGCGGTCGTGGCGGAACTGGTATACGCGCAACGTTGAGGTCGTTGTGGGGTAAAACCCGTGGAAGTTCAAATCTTCTCGACCGCACCAAATTTAAAAAGGTGATTTTATGAAATTATTAGTATTAAAAGAAATTAATCCAAACGAAGGTCGAGTTGCTCTTACACCAGATTTGGTTGCAAAATATCAAAAACTTGGAGTTGAAGTTTTTGTTGAATCAAAAGCTGGTGAAAAATCATCGATTTCAAATTCTGATTTTGAAAAAGCAGGAGCAAAAATAGTCGCAGATATAGCGCAAGTTTTACCAGAAATTGATATTGTTATTTCTGTTCAAAGAACTTCAGAGATTGATTTTTCTAAAACAAAATCAGGATTAAATTTTATCGCTCTTTTGAACCCTTATTTTAATAAAGAAAGATTGGTTGAATTAGCACAAAAAAATATATCATCTTTTGCTTTAGAGCTTTTACCAAGAATTACTCGTGCGCAATCAATGGATACGCTTTCATCGCAAAGTAACTTAGCTGGATATGTTTCTGTTTTAAAAGCAACTAACGAATTAACAAAAGCAGTACCAATGATGATGACGGCTGCTGGAACAGTTTCTGCTGCAAAATTTTTAATTATTGGAGCTGGAGTTGCTGGTTTACAGGCAATTGCAACTGCAAAAAGATTAGGTGCAGTTGTTTCTGCTTTTGATGTTCGCACTGCTGCAAAAGAACAAGTGCAAAGTTTAGGTGCTAAATTTATTGAAGTAAAAACTGATGAAAAAAATGATGGTGTTTATGCAAAAGAAGTGAGCGAAGAATATAAAAAACTACAAGATCAACTTTTAAAAGATGTTATAAAAAATCAGGATGTTGTTATTTCAACAGCGTTAATTCCGGGGAAAAAAGCTCCAATTCTTATTACTGAAGAAATGGTAAAATCAATGAAATCAGGATCTGTAATTGTTGATTTGGCAGCAGTGAATGGCGGAAATTGCGCTTTAACCGAAATGGGAAAAATTGTTGAAATTGATGGAGTAAAAATTATCGGTTACGAAAACTTTCCAAGTTTAATTGCAAGTGATGCAAGTAAACTTTTTGCTAAAAATATTTATAACTTTATTGAGCTTTTGGTTGATAAGAATAGCAATCAAGTTTCAATAAATCTTGAAGATGAAATTATAAAAGCAACTTTGGTAACTTACCAAGGTCTTATGACTATAAACTAGAATTTACGTTCTTAAAAATGACTAAACCAAGAAAAGCTAAAACTATGTCTTTAAAACTTGATATTCCTCAACCAGAACTTTTAAAACCAAAAATTACAATTTTTGGAGCTGGCGGAGCTGGTGGAAATGCCGTTAATAATATGATTCGTTCAAATCTTGAAGGAGTTGAATTTGTTGCCGCAAATACTGATGCGCAAGCTTTGCAAAATTCTCTTGCAGAACATAAAATTCAACTTGGGATTAAAACAACAAAAGGTCTTGGGGCTGGATCTTTTCCTGATCGTGGAAAAGCTGCCGCTGAAGAAAATATTGAAGAAATCGAAAAGTTATTAGAAGGAAATAATATGGTATTCATCGCTGCTGGAATGGGCGGTGGAACTGGAACTGGAGCAGCTCCAGTGATTGCAAAATTAGCTCGTGAACGTGATATTTTAACGGTTGGTGTGGTAACAAAACCTTTTCATTTTGAAGGAAAATACCGCATGGAAACAGCTGAAGCAGGAATTGAGGAGTTAAAAAAATATGTAGATACATTAATTATAATTCCAAACCAAAATCTTTTTAGAATTGCTAACGAGCATACAACTTTTGAATCAGCTTTTAAAATGGCGGATGATGTTTTACATGCTGGTGTTCGAGGAATTACAGATCTTATAACTATGCCGGGTTTGGTTAATTTGGATTTTGCAGATATCAGAACAATTATGACTAAAATGGGCAAAGCCATGATGGGAACTGGTGAGGCTACTGGTGAAAATCGTGCTATTGCTGCTTGTGAGGCTGCAATTTCTAATCCATTACTTGATGATATTTCAATTAAAGGTGCAAAAGGCGTTTTAGTTAACATGACTGGTGGCCCTGATATGACACTATTTGAAGCGGATATGGCAGTTAACGCTATCAAAAAAGAAGTTGATCCAAGTGCAAATATTATTTTTGGATCTGCCTTTAATGAAAATATGAAAGGTAAAATTAGAATTTCTGTTGTAGCTACAGGAATTGATGTTGATGAATTTAGACGAGAAACTTTAAAATCTACAGAAATTAAAGAAAATAGCAGATTTAAAGTTTCTGTTTCTGAATCTAAAGATTCCAAACATAAAGTTGAAAAAAGTTTCTTTGATCCGGGAGTTTCGGCAAAATTTGACGATGAAGAAATTGAAGAAATAAGCGATTCAAATTTTAAGCCAAAAAAATCTTACTCTAAAGAAGAGAATAAAACTTATGGATTAGCAAAACCTCAGGAAAAACACTCATCTTTGGAAGATAACGCTTTCGAGAAAGTTAGTTTCTTTGGAAATGATCTAGAAGAGAAATTAAATGAACAAGAATATGTTGAAGAAGAATTTGTAGAGGAAGTAAAATCTAAGCCTTCAAAATCTGAGATGACTTTTGAAAAAAGTGCTAAGCCAGTTTCAAAAAAACAGAGCAGTAAAAAAGAAAGCGGTAGTGGATTTAGTCTTTTTAGTTTTATGAATTCTTCTTCAAAAGTAAAAGATGAAGTTGAAGAAGATTTAGAACCAGAGCAATCTGAAGAAAAACATTATGTTTTATCTGAGTTTGAAGAGAAAAAAGAAGAGGAGTTTGTTAAAAAGCCAGTATCCAAATCTTTAGTTTCTGAGAAAAAGAAAAAAGAGTTTTTTAGTGCTACTATTTTTGATGAAGAAGAAGGTGATGTCAAAAATGATAAAATGGACGATGATGTGTTAAATGTTCCAGCTTTCTTTCGTAGAAAAAAATAATTTTAACCTATTTTTTTGTAGGGCGGAATTAAAAACTCCGTCCTATTTTTTTGATTAATTTATAAAAAAAACCGGATCACTTTTTTGTGATCCGGTTTTTTCTTAACTAAGACTTTTTTAATCAGCTATTATCTAGCTAACTTTAATTCCGTATTTTTTGCTTAGGTATTCTTCAATTGATTTGCGATCGCTATCTTTTAAAGCGTTGTCAAATACGATGATTTCAGAGATATATCCAGTCCAAGCGGTGCCAATAAGCATAGACACTGTTGGGGTAACGGATGAAACAGTTGCAGTTGCTGCTGTTCCACCATTAGTGTAGATTTTTGTAGTGGCTCCATCGTAAGTAACTGTAGTGATTGTTGGATTTTTAGAATATACACTAGGTGCATCAGTTGCTGTCGTTCCAATTTTTGCAACTCTAGCAGTTGCTGATGAAGAGCTGTTTGCAAATCCCCAGCCGTTAGTTCCTGCTACGCCATTGTGAAATATTGCACGAGTTGTGGCTGTTGATGCCGAATCATCGTCATAAACAACAAAGAATGTAAAGTTATTAGCTCCAGCAGAAGATCCAGAAGTTTGAATGTTTGCTGCGGCAACCGAACCAGCAGTTGTAGAAAGAGTCATTTCTGCAGATCCGCCAAAAAGCAAACTTGGTAAGCCGTTAATAGTAGAAGTTGATTTATAATTTACTGTACCAGCGCTAGTAACAGCAAAAAGTTTTTGAATTGATTGAGTGTTCATATCATTCCAAGTAATAACGGAAGCACCATCTGAAGCCTGAGCTGCAGGAAAGCTGTTTTCCATTGTAGGTTCTAACCACAACATCAAACCTTTATTAGCACTAACTGGTGAACTTTGAGTTAATGACTGTGCAGTGGCAATTTTTGAAGAAGAGATAAGTCTACTAGATTGAGTAATGCCTGCAACCAGAATGCCTATTATTAGAATTACTATCGAAATCTCGATGAGCGAAAACGCGCTTTTTTTATTTCTCATATTTGAAGTAAATTTTTTTTTAATTAGTAAGGAATCTCTCTGTTAAAAAAGATGGGAGACGAATTAGATTGTAGAATTTTTCAGTCAAGATGCTGTTTTGATTCGTTTTCAGTTCGTTTCGTTTCGAGACATCTCAAGCTCTATCCACCTTTCTTCGGCAAGGTTTAGATCGTTTTGAAATTTTGCAATTTCCATGGCAATATGAGCTAAGTTAGAATTGCTTCTATCTTCACCATTACTCATTTCTTCACTTAATTCGCGAATTTTATTTTCTAACTTCTCAATTTTTATTGTTAATTTTTCGAGTTCGATTTTGTGTTTATAAGAAAATTTTTTCTCACTCAAGTTTGCTGAAACGTGTTTTGGTGTATGGCTGATTTGCGATATTTTTTCTTGAGAAAAAGTAAAATTTTTTTCTTGGTAATTTATATAATCAGAATAACCGCCAATGTGATTGGTAATTTTGCCATTTCCTTCAAAAGCCAAAATTGAAGTTGCCACGTTATCCAAAAAGTCACGATCATGCGACACTATAACTAAGGTGCCCTGATAGTCGTTTAAATAATCTTGCAGCATATCAAGCGTGTCCATGTCTAAATCATTTGTTGGTTCATCTAAAATCATAAAATTTCCGGGATTGGCTAAAGTTTTTGCCAAAAGTAAACGATTTTGCTGTCCGCCAGAAAGTGTTCCTGCTAATGCTTCGCGATCATTTGGATCAAAAAGAAAGTTTTTTAAATAGCCGCAAATATGCATAGTTTTTCCATTCGCTAAAACAACATAATCACCGCCATTTTCGCAGAGAATTTCTTGAATTGATGAAGTGGGTTTAATTTTGCTTCGAGATTGATCAAAATAAGAAATATTAATATCGCGAGCTGGTTTTACTGTTCCTTGATCTGGAGTTGTTTCGCCAACCATTAATTTTAATAAAGTTGATTTTCCAGAGCCATTTTTGCCAACAATTCCAATTCTTTCGCCGCGTAAAATTTTTAGAGTAAATTTATCGATTAATTTTTTTTCACCAAAGTTTTTACTAACATTATTAAAACTTAAAATCACTTGTGGTGCATCTTCTTCAATTTTTTGGTTTTGAATATTTACACGATTTTGATTGGCAAAAACCAGTCTCTTCTGTTCTTCAAGTTTGTTACGCAATTCACCCAAATAATGTAGGCGACCAATATTTCTTTTGCGTCTTGCCGTTACTCCTGTTTGCAGCCAGCCACTTTCAAGATCAACTTTTTTTTGTAGGTTTTCTAATTCTCTTTGTTCGTGTTCAATAATATTTTGCGACCATTCATCAAAATTTTTATAGCCATTGTGATTAATTTTTATTTGTCCGGCACGTAACCAAAAAACTTTATTTGAAACTTTTTCTAAAAATTTTCTATCGTGCGAAATAACAATTAAGGCTCCTTGAAAGTTTTGTAGATAATTTTCTAGCCATTCAATTACTTCTAAATCTAAGTGGTTTGTTGGTTCGTCAAGTAGCAAAATAGCTGGTTCTAAAACTAAAGCACGAGCCAAATTAACTCTGCGTTTTTGACCGCCAGAAAGATTATTGGTTAGAGAATTTTTGTTGATTTGCAGGTTGTCGCAAACAATGTCGACAAGATAAGTTTTATGTTCGTCAATTTTTAGTCCCAACAAAATAAAATCAGAAACTGTGATATTATTTGGTAAATTTTCATTTTGCGAAAGATAGCCTAAAATTGTATTGGGTGCAACCCAGCGTTCTCCGCAATCAATTTCAAATTGCCCAGCAATAGCATTCATCAAACTGGTTTTTCCAACACCATTTTTACCAATTAAGCAAATTCGATCTCGTGGAAATAAATTGAGATGCAAATTTTCAAAAAGAATTTTTTTAGCAAAAGAAAGCGTTGCATCACGAATAGAAAGAATCGGTGGATTGCGCATGATTATTGGTTGTAAAGAAAAAGGAGATAATTAAAAAATTCGTAATTCAAAATTTATAATTCATAATTTTTATCATCATGTCTAAAAAAGAAATAACTACCTTAACAAATGGTCTTCGTATTGCTGTTGATGAGATGAAAGATGTTGAAACTGTTTCAGTTGGTGTTTTTGTAAATACAGGAAGTCGTAATGAAACGCCTGAAATTAATGGCATTTCACACTTTCTTGAACATATGGCTTTTAAGGGAACGAAAAAAAGAACTGCACGTCAAATTGCTGAAGAATTTGAGGGAATTGGCGGGCGCATCAATGCTTATACTTCAAAAGATAAGACTGTTTATTATGCTAAAGTTTTAAAAAAACATGCTGAATTTGCTGTCGAGTTTTTAGCGGATATTTTGCAAAATTCTACTTTCGATTCAGTAGAATTAGAAAAAGAACGTGGAGTTATTTTGCAAGAAATTGCTATGACCAACGACACGCCAGATGATATTATTTTTGATTATTTTCAGGAAACTGCTTATCCAAAACAGGCTTTGGGTCGTTCAATTTTAGGGCCAGTAAAAAATATTAAGAAATTTGGGCGCGATCACTTTGTTGATTACATTGCCAAGCAATATAACTACAAAAACATGGCTGTAGTTGCGGCAGGAAATCTAAAACAAAGCGATTTAGTAAAATGGTCAGAAAAATATTTTACCAATTTTGGAAGCAACAAAATTAAGGAAGTTGAAAAAGCAAAATATGTTGGTGGTGATTTTAGAAAAGAAAAAAAGCTAGAGCAGATAAATTTAGTCATGGGTTTTGATGGAGTTCCTTTGCTTCATAAAGATCACTACGCTGCACAAATTATGGCGATGATTTTAGGTGGTGGAATGTCTTCACGTTTATTTCAAGAAGTGCGTGAAAATCGCGGTTTAGCTTATTCAATTTATGCTTTTAACTTTGCTAGTCACGATTCTGGTTTGTTTGGAATTTACGCAGGAACAACTCCAGAAAAAACAAATGAGTTAATTTTAGCAACATGCTCTCAAATCAAAAAAATTTGTGAAAAAGTTTCAGATGTTGAGGTGAAAAGAGTTAGAACACAATTTGAAGCCAGTTTGTTAATGGCAAAAGAAAGCACCAGCACTAGAATGCAAAAGCTAGGTGGTGATATTTTTGCTTATGATCGTTTAATTTCTGATGAAGAAATTTTGCAAAAAGTTTTATCAGTAAAAAAATCTGATATCGTAAAGGTTGCAGAAAAAATATTTTCTAATCCAAAAACTACTTTTGCTGCAATTGGTAAAGTAGGCAAAGTGATGGATATGAATAAAATTAAGAAGAGTTTTGCTTAAGTTTTTTTTGATGTTAATCACCACGCAGGCGGGGATCTAGTTTTCTTAAACAAATTCAGAGCTTGTTGTTTGGATCACAGCCTGCGCGGGGATTGACACCGAAAATGTGAAAATCTCTCAAAATATTTAACTGTTAAAAATCAATTGCTCGACCATTAACTTCCCAATCACCAAAACGGGTAGGGTCTTTTTGTGCTTCTTGAGCCTCTTCAGATTTTCTTTCCAAATTTTTTTGTTCTTGATTCTGTTCTTGCATTTTTTCACACCCACAAGATTGACCGCATTTTTTTTCTTCTGGTTTCATATTTATAAACAGTTAAGCAGCACTAGCACTTTGTCCAAAAAAACCAACTTTGCTAAATTGGAAATCTCCCTGCGTTGTAGGAGGTGCTTGAGATATTTCATTCTTACCAAGAGTTTGTAAATCTAGTCCAGGTTGACCATTTGGTTGTACAGCAACTTGTTGAGTAATTGTGTTGTCAAGTTGTTCTGTAATGCTTTGTGATAATGCACCAGATTTAGTAAATGCAAATATGCTATCCATTCCTTCGGTTGTAAGTGGATTAAGAGGCGGTGTGGATATAACAGACCCTAAATCAGCACCTTCAAAGAAAATAACTTTTCCGCCGCTATTTCCACCGGGTATACCTTCAGATGTGCGATGATTTCCTAAAGCACCGCTAGCTTCAAGCATACCAGTATTAATTGGTTCACTCATGAAGAATTTATTTTTTTGAGTTAGAATCAACCGCAGCAATTGCTGCAAGGTTTAAAATATCATTAATTGAAGATCGCATTGTTGCAATTTGAACGGATTTTTCAAAACCATCCAAAATTGGACCAATCACAGTGCAATTACCAATTTCTTCCAAAAGTTTAGTGGCAATTGAAGCCGAATGAAGCCCTGGGCAAATCAAAATATTTGCTGGTGCAGTTAAGCGGCTAAAAGGATAAAGTTTCATTTTATCCATATTTAAAGCCACATCAGCAGTCATTTCACCTTCATATTCAAAATCAACTTTTTTGCTGTCTAAAATTTCAACTGCTTGCTTGATACGACTTGATTCAGTTTTTAAAGCCGAGCCAAAGTTTGAAAATGATAAGAAAGCAACTCTTGGTTCATAACCCATGTCGCGAACTTTTTTGGCAGTTTGAACGGCAATGTCTACCAAATGCTCTGAGGAAGAAAGTTCTGAACAAGCAGTATCTGAAATGAAAATGGTTTTTCCTTTTGAAATTACCATCGAAAAACCAAGAAGAATTTTATCTTTTTTGTTTTTAATAACTTTCCAAACGTCAGTTAAAGATTTGCGATAGCCGCGAGTTAAACCAGTGATAAGTGCATCGCCATGTCCGCAAGCAAGCATTGAAGCGGCAAAAATATTGCGATCATGTTTAATCATTCGAGCGCAATCAGAATGCAAAACACCTTCACGCTGTAGCTTTTTATACAAATAATCAGTGAATTTTTTATTTTCGTCAGAAATGGCAGCGTTGTAAATTTCAATTCCTTTTGGATCGACATTAGCTTCTTTCATATTGGCAAGAACTGTAGATTCTTTACCGATCAAAATTGGTTTTCCATAGCCAGAATCACGCCACATTGCAGCAACACGAATAATTTCTGGTTGTTCGCCTTCGGCAAAAATAACTTTTTTAGGATTTCTTTGCAGTTTCTCAAAAATCATGCTCATGCTATTTACCGTTGGGTCGCGACGAGCTTTTAATTGTTTAATATAAGCGTCCCAATCTTTAATTGGTTTTTTAGCAACACCAGTTTCAACTGCAGCTTTAGCAACCGCAACAGGAATCACATGAATTAAGCGTGAATCAAATGGAGTTGGGATGATATAGTTTGGGCCAAATTTTAAATCACGATTGCCATAAGCTTTAATAACTTCTTCAGGAACATGTTCACGTGCTAAATCTGCCAAAGCACGAGCTGCGGCAATTTTCATTTCTTCATTAATTGTTGAAGCGCGAACATCCAAAGCACCACGGAAAATGTAAGGAAAACCCATTACGTTATTTACTTGGTTTGGATAATCAGAACGACCAGTTGCAACAATTGCATCTAAGCGAGTGGCGTGAACTTCTTCTGGCGTGATTTCTGGATCTGGATTTGCCATAGCAAAAATTACAGGATTTTTTGCCATTGATTTAACCATTTCTTTCGTAACAGCACCTTTTACTGATAATCCTAAAAACACATCGGCACCTTTCATAGCTTCGGCTAAAGTGCGCGCTTTAGTGTTGGCGGCGTGAGCTGATTTCCACTGATTCATTCCATCAGTTCTGCCTTTGTAAATTGTGCCTTTTGTGTCGCAAAGAATTGCATTATCGTGAGGTAATCCCATTGCTTTTAAAAGTTCTAAACAAGCAATTCCTGCAGCACCTGCGCCATTTACAACAACTTTAAGATCTTTGAATTTTTTTCCAGAAATATGCAACGCGTTTAAAATACCTGCGGCAGAAACAATTGCTGTTCCATGTTGATCATCATGAAAAACTGGAATATCCATGATTTCACGCAATTTACTTTCAATAATAAAACATTCTGGAGCTTTAATATCTTCAAGGTTAATTCCACCCCAAGTTGGTCCTAGATATTTTACACAATTAATAAATTCGTCAGCGTTTTCGGTTGCAACTTCAATATCTACAGAATCAATATCGGCAAAGCGTTTAAATAAAACCGATTTTCCTTCCATCACTGGTTTTCCAGCCAAAGCACCAAGATTTCCCAATCCTAAAACCGCAGTTCCGTTTGAAATAACGGCAACATAATTTCCTTTAGAAGTATAGTCATAAGCTGCGTCAGGATTTTTTTGAATTTCCAAACAAGGCACTGCAACACCCGGAGAATAAGCTAAAGCTAAGTCACGTTGAGTTGTTAGCGGTTTAGTTGGTTGCATAGAAACCTTCCCAGGTTGACCTTGCATGTGAAATTGCAATGCTTCAAGGTCTTTTGAAGATCTGTTGCTTACGTTATTTTTTACCGTGTCTTTTTTGTTTGGCATATTTAAAAAAAATTAAGTGAATCTCAATTGGGGCGGGAAGGTATTTTCAATAATTTTAATGTCAAAAAATATGAGAATTGATAAAAGTAAGAAGTTTACACAATTTTTCGATACTTGTGATTCCTTTAGAAAAATAGACTTTTTGGTTTTACATCATGTTGAGGCGATTTCTTCTGATCATGCAATTGAAATGTTTTTGCAGCATAAAGTTAGTGCGCATTTTCTAATTGATCAAATTGGAAGAATATTTGAATTAGTTGATGAAAACGACATTGCTTATCATGCTGGAGTTAGTTTTTGGAAGGGATGCGAAGGTTTAAATAAAAATTCTATTGGTGTTGAATTTATAAATTCGGCTCCTTTTAACAAAAAATTCGAAGAAGCACAAATGATTGCAGGAGTTGAGCTTTGCAAGTATTTGGTGGCAAAATATCAACTTCAGGTTGTTGGTCATTCAGACATTGCTTATGATAAAGAAACTGGTTTTTTAGATCGCAAACAAGATCCATCTCATTTATTTGATTGGAAATTCTTAGCAGAAAATGGTGTGGGAATTTTTCCTAAAGTTGAACCTGATGAAAGGGTGATTTTTAAGTTAGATGATAAAAGTGCTGAAATTAAAGCAATTAAGCAGCGATTAAAAACTTTTGGCTATAGAGTAATTAACTTTGATGATAAGTTTGATCTTGAAATGCAGGCATTGGTTCGGGTTTTTAATCGTCGTTTTTTAGGAAAAAATTTTGATTTTTGGTGTTTTTCCTCACAAAAAGTTTTGTTAAGTTTTTAGTAAATGTCAGTTTGTAAATGCTGTTTTAGCAATTGTTAAAACCACAACTTCTTTTGCTTTGTATTTTTTTAAAACTTTGGCGCAGTTTTCTAATGTTGCGCCAGTTGTAAATACATCATCAATTAAGACAATTTTTTTATCTCGAATAAAATCCTGATATTTTTTATTTAGCTCAAAAACGTTTTTTAGGTTATTTTCACGTTCTTTTTTTCGTAGTTCAACTTGTGGTTTAGTGTTTTTGGTGCGAATTAATAGATCAAGAAGCAAAGTTTTTTCTGGTGCAAATTCAATTAAACTTTTTGCTAAAAGTGCAGATTGGTTAAATTTTCTTTTTCTTAATCTTGAGATATGCAAAGGCACTATTGTCAACACATCGCAATTTTTAATTTCTGTTTTTGAAGCTTTAAAAAGAAAAGAAGAAAATTTTTTAGCAACAAAAGTTTGGTCTCGATATTTTAAAGAGCTGATAATTCTTCGTAAAACATGATTGTAACGAAAAATTGCAATGGCTTTTTCAAAGGAAGGTTTTTTATTCAGGCATTTACCACAAAGTAAATTCAAGCCTTGAAACTCAAATGGATAAGAACAAACTGCGCATTTTGGTTCAGTGATAAATTGCAATTTTAACCAACATTCAGAGCAAAATATACCTTCTTTATTGATTATTTCTTCGCAAGAAAGGCAATGATTGGGAAAAATAATTTCGCTAATTTTTTTAAAAATTTTCATGGATTTATAAGTGATGAATTCTGAGCTTTTATTTGATCGCAATTTGTTGCGCCAAAATCGTAAACGTGCTGAAAAAAATTTTTCCAAACATAATTTTTTGCATCAAGAAGTTGCAAATAGAATTGTTGAAAATGTTAG
This sequence comes from uncultured Rhizobium sp., assembly GCA_964461905.1. GTDB lineage: Bacteria > Pseudomonadota > Alphaproteobacteria > Rickettsiales > UBA1997 > UBA2645. Next base: position 22,049 of record CAYWVI010000006.1, read on the forward strand.
TTTTTTAAATCGTAAATTTGATCGAGTTTTAGAAATTTCTCCAATTTCTGATTGTTTTTCTAAACAAATTAAAATCACAGATTCTTGTGTTTTTGAAGAGGATTTGCCAAATGAAACTGAAGCTTTTGATTTAATTTTAAGTAATCTGAATTTTCACTTTATTAACGAAATTCCACAATTTTTGCTAAAGGTAAAATCTCTTTTAAAGGCAGATGGTGTTTTTATTGCCAGCTTTTTTGGTGAAGAAAATTTAAGAGAATTAGCTCACGTTTTATACGAAACTGAAAATGAAATTTACGGTGGAATTTCTCCAAGAATGCCGCCAACAATTGATGTTAAAACAGCAGCAAATCTTTTACAAAAAGCTGGTTTTCGTGATCCAACTTCTGAATTTGATAAAATTGAAGTTGAATATGAAAATCCATTAAACTTACTAAAAGATCTTAAAAATATGGGGCAGGGCAATATTTTAAACAAACGCTCGCGTCGTTTTATGACAAAAAGTTTTTTAGCAAAAATAGCTGAAAATTATCAGAAAATATACCCAGAAAAAATCGCAACTTTTGAAATTATAACTGTTACTGGTTGGAAAAATTAAAATGAAAAAATTACACATCAAAACTTACGGCTGCCAAATGAATGTTTACGATTCTGATCGTATGCAAGATTTAATGGAAAATGTTGGATATGAAACCGTTGAAACACCAGAAGGCGCAGACATGGTGATTATTAACACTTGTCACATTCGCGAAAAAGCTAGCGAAAAACTTTTTTCTGATTTGGGTCGAATTCGTCCGCATAAAAATAAAAAAGCTGAAAATGGCGAACAAATGATTGTTGCTGTTGCTGGTTGCGTGGCGCAAGCCGAAGGTGAAGAAATTTTTAAACGCTCAAATGTGGTTGATATTATTGTTGGTCCAGAAAGTTATCAAACCTTGCCAGACTTGGTTGGAAAGGCAATTCGTGAAAAGAAAAAACAAATTAATTTAGATTTTGTTCCAGATAATAAATTTGACGTTTTTCGCGAACTCGCTGCTAATTCTGAGGGATCAGGATCCTCCTATTTAGGGGGATCGAGTCGACGCGTTAGCGCGACGAAGGGGGTGCAAAAATCAAGTGACTTCGTCACTGTTCAAGAAGGTTGCGATAAATTCTGCACTTTTTGCGTTGTGCCATATACCCGCGGTGCGGAATATTCTCGCAAGGTTTCACAAATTGTTGATGATGCTAAAAAGCTGGTCGATCAAGGCGTTTCCGAGATTTATTTTTTGGGGCAAAATGTAAATGCTTATCACGGATTAGATGAAAAAGGCGAGTCGGCAAGTTTGGCGAAACTGATTGAAGAAGTTGCAAAAATTGACGCTGTAAAACGAATTCGCTACACAACTTCACATCCGCGCGACATGAGTGACGACTTGCTCGCTGCCCATCGCGACATTGAAAAATTAATGCCGTTTTTGCATTTGCCGATTCAGTCTGGTTCGAATAATGTTTTAAAAGGAATGAATCGCAAACATACTCGCCAAGATTATTTTAAAATCATCGAAAAACTACGCGAAGCCAGACCAGACATTGGTTTGTCATCTGATTTTATTGTTGGATTTCCCGGAGAAACAGACAAGGATTTTGAAGATACGATGGATTTGGTGCGCAAAATCGGCTTCACGCAATGCTACTCATTCAAATATTCTCCACGCCCCGGAACACCAGCCGCCGACGCTAAAGTGCAAGTTGAAGAAAGTGTAAAAGATGCTCGTTTGGCAGAGTTGCAAAAACTTTTGACGCAGCAACAAACAGAATTCAACCAAAAAGCCGAAGGCCAAACAATGCCGGTATTATTCGAACGCAAAGCCCCAAGCTCCGGCAAATCCAAAGCCCGCGCCGCAACCCAACTTTGGGGTAAATCGCCTTATTTGCAGTCGGTGATTGTTGATGTTGAAAGTGAAGAAGAGGCGCAGAAATATTTTGGCAAAATTGCGGATGTAAAAATTCTAAAAAGCCGCCCGAGTAGTCTAATGGGCACACTGTAAATATATGTTACATTCTTTTTTCTATAGCGAAGGTTTTTTAGTTATTCGTGGATTTTATTCTAACTTTAGTGGCGAGCTATCAAAAAAAATAATTGCCATGCTGCTATGGAAGAAGCTTTTGATTGTTTTCGGTTTAATGGTCGTATTTATAGCTCTTATTGAGCTAATTGAATTATTTAAAAAATTTTGAGAAGAAAAAGTGCCCATCTCAAACACCCAGCAAATCGAAATCGCGGGAATAAGAATTTTTCTCACGCAGAAAAAAATCAGAAATCTGCATTTAAGAATCTGTCCTCCAAATGCTGAGGTTAAGGTTTCGGCACCGTTTCGCTTTACTTTTTTTCAAATCGAAAAATTTATTTTGGAAAAATTGGAATGGATTAAAAAAAGCCAAGAAAAAATTCAAAAGATGCGTGATGAAGGCAAAATTCAGATGCCGCTAAAATTTGTTTCAGGTGAAGAACATTATTTGTCGGGTGAGAAGTTTAAGCTTACGGTGTTTAAGAATGCCGATTTTAACAAGATTAGTTTTGGAGAAAATGTTGTTGAAATTTGGGTGAAAGGTCAGTCTCGGCTTGATGAAAGGCAAAAGTTATTCGATGATTTTTATCGTGAGCATTTGCTCAAAAAAATTCCCCAACTTATTGAAAAATATGAAGAAAAAATGGGTGTAAAAGTTGCGAAATTTAAGATTAGAAAAATGAAAACGCGTTGGGGAAGTTGTAATTTTATTGAGAGAAAAATTTGCTTTAACTCAGAATTAGCAAAAAAACCTCCTAAGTTTTTAGAGATGATTGTTGTTCACGAAATGGTGCATATTTTGGAGAAAAATCACAATCGCAGGTTTTATTCTTTGATGGATGTTTTTATGCCAAATTGGAAAGAGTCAAAATTGCTTTAAAGCAAAACACTTGTTGCGAATAAGAAAATAAATCTTTGGATGGATAGACACTATTTCTTAATGCTCAATTTTAAGAGTTTATGTCATTTGATCCAATCCTTCTAGCCCGCATCCAATTTGCTTTCACCATCAGTTTTCATATTTTATTTCCAGCTTTTACAATTGGTTTGGCTGGCTACTTGGCAGTTGTTGAAGCAATTTATCTCAAAAATAAAAACACAATCTACAAAGAAATTTATAAATTCTGGTCAAAAATATTTGCGATTATTTTTGGCATGGGCGTTGTTTCGGGAGTGGTTTTATCTTATGAAATTGGCACAAATTGGGCGGAATTTTCGCGTCAAACAGGCAATGTTTTAGGGCCGCTTTTTGGTTTTGAAGTTTTAACGGCTTTCTTTTTAGAAGCTTCTTTTCTTGGGATCATGCTTTTTGGTTGGAATAAAGTTTCGCCAAAAATGCATTTTGCATCAACTGTAATAGTTGCTTTAGGAACATTAATTTCAGCTTTTTGGATTTTATCAGCAAATAGTTGGATGCAAACTCCACAAGGTTTTGAAATTCGTGATGGAATTTTTTATCCAACTAATTGGTTGGAAGTTATTTTTAATCCATCTTTTTTATATCGATTTTCGCACATGGTTGTAGCAACTTATTTAACTTGCGCCTTTGTAATTTGCGGTGTTTCAGCTTGGTGGATTTATAAAAAAATATCACTAACTCACGCCAAAATAACCATGAAAATGGCAATTGGATTTATTGTAATTTTTGTGCCTTTGCAGATTTTTATTGGCGATTTGCATGGTTTAAATACTTTAAAATATCAACCAGCAAAAGTTGCTGCCATGGAAGGAATTTGGGAAACTGAAAAAGGTGCTTCACTTACACTTTTTGGAATTCCCGATGAAAAAAGTGAAAGTACAAAATACGCGTTAAAAATTCCCAAACTTGCGAGTTTAATTTTAACTCATGACGCGGATGGCGAAATTAAAGGGTTAAAATCATTTGAAAAAAACGAACGTCCTCCAGTTGCTCCAGTTTTCTTTTTCTTTAGAATTATGGTTGGAATTGGTGTGATGATGCTTTTACTTGCAGCTGTATCAGTGTTTTTATTCTTTAAAAAACGCCTTTTTTCTTCAAAACCATTTTTGTTTTTTTGCATGCTAATGACACCAAGTGGTTTTATTGCTCTTTTATCTGGATGGTTTGTAACGGAAATTGGCCGCCAACCTTATTTGGTTTATGGAATTCTAAGAACTAAAGATGCGGCTTCTGTTGTATCGGTTGATAATCTTATATTTTCTTTAATCAGTTTTGTTGTGGTTTATGTAATCATATTTGGTGCGGCAACTTTTTATATTTTAAGGTTATTTTCTAAAGGAATTGTTATTCATGGTAATTCTTTAAATTCTAAATCATAATTTATGTTTGATTTATCTTCATCTTTGGATCTGCCAATGATTTTTGCAGGTGTTTTAGGTTTGGCAGTTTTTCTTTATGTTTTGCTGGATGGATTTGATCTTGGTGTTGGAATTTTATTTCCATTTGCACCATCAGATGAATGTAGAAAAAAAATGATGAATTCAATCGCACCTTTTTGGGATGGAAACGAAACTTGGCTTGTGCTTGGAGGAGGAGGTTTATTTGCATTTTTTCCAGCAGCTTATGCAAAAATAATGCCAACTTTTTACGTGCCAATTATTGCCATGCTTTTGGGTTTAATTTTTCGTGGCGTTGCTTTTGAATTTCACTCAAAAGCGGAATCAAAAATTGAGCAAAGATTGTGGGATTATTCTTTTCATTTTGGTTCATTGATTGCGGCATTTTTTCAGGGAGTAATTTTAGGATCTTTTATCTGTGGTTTTAATAACCAAAATAACTCTTGGAGTTGGTTTAATTCATTTTCAGTGATGACGGGAGTGGCTTTAGTTTTTGGTTATGCTTTGCTTGGCAGCACTTGGATAATTATGAAAACAACTGACAGAACTCAAAGCTGGGCAAGAAATTTATCATTTTATGCTTTTGGTTTTGTAGTTTTGTTTATGCTTATAGTTAGTGTTTGGACACCATTTTTAAGAGATGAAATTTTGTTTAGATGGTTTGAAAAATCTGATAATTTACATTCCTTTTTAATTCCAATTTTAACTTTCATTACAATTGGAATGTTGTTTTTTAGTTTAAAAAAACACGAAGAAAGAACACCTTTTGTTCTTACGTTACTGCTTTTTTCCTTATGTTATTTTGGGATCGTAATCACAATAGCTCCATATATTATTCCTTATGAAGTTACTTTTTCTGAAGCGGCTGCAGCCTCAACCTCTCTTTCACTTTTATTTGTAGGTTCTGCGGTTATTCTTCCTGTAATTTTGGCTTACACAGCTTTTTCTTATTGGGTTTTCCGCGGAAAGGCATCTCACAAAAAGATGTATTAAATATGGTTTTGCTTTCTTTTATAGGAATGTCTTTGGCTTGGAGCTTCAGCTGGATTGTTATGAAGTTTCAAGTTGAGTCTTTTGTTCCGCCAGAATTATCAGTTCTTTATCGTTTTGTTTTAGCGTCAATTTTGATGTTTACTTTGTGTATTCTAACCAAACAAAGAGCAACTCTAACTCGCAAAGAAATACCTTTCTTTTTAGTAATTGGTTTAACGAATTTTTGTGCTAATTTTTTAATTGGATATTTTGCAGTTCACTATATTCCAAGCGGTGTTATTGCTACAGTTTTTAGCCTTTCAATTATTACTTCTGAAGTTATTTCAAGTTTTATTGATGGTCGAAAAATTGAAAAAAAAGTAATCTTAAGCAGTCTTGTTGGAGTGGTTGGTTTAGCTCTTTTTATTTTTCCAACAATTCATTTTGACGAAAAAGCAAATACCATAAACAGCATTATCGGATTTTCTATGTCTTTACTAATGATGTTTGTTTATTCACTTGGAAATGTGATGGTTGGAAAAAATAAAAAGATAAATTCTACACCACTTTACACATCAATTGCTTATGGTTCATTAATTGGCAGCATATTTATTTTACTGTTCAATTTATTGAGAGGTAATGAATTTGTTTTTGATAGCTCAGTAAAATATATTTTATCACTTTCTTATCTGGTGTTTTTCGCGTCAGTTTTGGCGTTTATATGTTTATTTTACTTAATCCAAAAAGTTGGTAGTACACGTGCTAACTATACTGCTTTAGTTTATCCAACAATTGCTTTGATTGTTTCTTCTTATTTTGAAGATTTTCGCTTTAATATTTTTAGTTTTATAGGGTTTGCAATGATTTTATCTGCTTTGGTAATTGAGTTTGTAAAGATGAAGAAAAGAAAAAACTAATGTGAAAAAATATCTCCAGAGGCAAATCCTTGTAAATCAAGTTTTACACGTGTTGGTAAAAATTTTAAACAAGCTTCAAAAATTTCAGTTCGGTTTTCTCTTTTAAGCATTTCATCTAGTCGAACTTTTAGCTTATGTAAATGAAGTACGTCAGAGGCTGCGTAATCGATTTGTTTTTCGTTTATTTCTACATTTCCCCAGTCAGAAGATTGTTGTTTTTTTGACAAATCAACTCCCAAAAGTTCATCACAAAGTGCTTTTAATCCGTGAGCATCGGTGTAAGTGCGAATAAGTTTTGAGGCAATTTTGGTGCAGTAAATATTTTTCATTTCTACCTTTAAATAAAACTGCAAAGCCGCCATATCAAAACGTGCAAAGTGAAAGATTTTTTGGATATTTTCATCGGCTAAAATTTTGCATAAGTTTGGAGCGTCATATTTTCCTTGTTCAAATTGCACAAGATGAGCGTCGCCATTTCCATCAGAAATTTGCACAACACATAAACGGTCGCGAACAATGTTTAAACCCATTGTTTCTGAATCAACAGCTATTGATTTGCTAAATTTTAAATTGCTTGGAAGATCATTTTTATGCAGAAAATTTGCCATGTTCTTTTATGTTATTTGGTAAAACGTTCCCAAAAATTATCAGTTAAGTTGGGAAGAGCTGAGTTAATATCTGTCATTTCATCCATTTTTCCATTACAATGCAAAACCAGATCGCAACCAGCATTTAAAATTGCTTGTGACTTTTCAAAAAAAGAACCTTGTAAAGCTTTCATTGAAACGTCATCACTCATCAAAATATTTTTAAAACCAATTTCTTCACGAATTAATTTTATCGCTGTAGCAGAAGTTGTAGCGCAATTAATTTTATCAATTGCTGTATAGAGAATATGCGCGGTCATCGCAAATTTTTGTTCTCTTAATTCTACAAAAGGTAAAAAATCATTCGCCCTTAATTCATCTAAACTAGCATCAACAACTGGTAGCTCTAAATGACTATCGGAAGTTCCACGACCATGTCCGGGAATGTGTTTTATGACAGGAAAAATTCCTTTACTTAGCAAGCCTTCACAAACTTCTTTAGCTAGATCGGCAACTTGAGCAGCATTTTTACCATAAGCGCGATCTCCAATAACTTGATGGGTTTTTGCGGTTAAAATATCTAAAACTGGAGCGCAATCAACGTTAAAGCCAACTTCAGCAAGTTCTTGAGCAATTGATTGAAAATTTTCAAACAATTCTTTTTTAGCTTGGCTTGGATTTGTTTCATAAATATCGGCGAAATATTGTCCCGCAGGATAGGTTTTCCATTCTGGTGCTTTAAGGCGAGCAACTCTTCCACCTTCTTGATCAACTAGCATTAAAACTTCGCCATCCATTATCTCACGAAGTGAATTGGTAAGATTTTTTACTTGTTCTTTATTTTGAACATTTCTTGCAAAAAGAATAAAACCAAGCGCGCCATTTTTAGAGAAAAAATATTTTTCTTCATCAGTAAGAGTTGTGCCAGAAACACCATAAATTACAGGCTTTTTAGCATTTTTATTTTTAGCAATTTTATGAAGTAACGACATGAATTATAAAACGCCTTTAGTTGAATTTATTGCATCTTTTTTTCTTTCATCAATTGTAATTGCCTGACGAAGTGCACGGGCCAAAGCTTTAAAGCATGATTCAATAATGTGGTGATTATTTAAGCCGTAAAGATTTTCGATGTGTAGATTACATCCAAGACTTTGTGAAAAAGCTTGAAACCACTCACGAAAAAGCTCGGTGTCCATTTCACCAATTTTATCGCGCTTAAATTCACAATTAAAAAGAGGATAAGCGCGACCAGATAAATCGATAACACATCGGCTTAAAGTTTCATCCATCGGAATATAAGAATGTCCAAAACGGGTAATTCCTTTTTTATCACCTAAAGCTTGTTTTATTGCTTCACCAACTGCAATTCCTGAATCTTCTGTTGTATGATGAAAATCAATGTGAAGATCACCTTTTACTTCAAGAGAAATATCAATTAAAGAATGATGAGAAAGTTGCTCAATCATGTGATTTAAAAAACCAATTCCAGTATTTACTTTGAATTGACCAGTTCCATCAAGATTAACCTCAACTTTAATAGCAGTTTCTTTGGTGTTGCGTTCAATTTTTGCTGTGCGCATTTGTTTGTGTAGGTATTATAAAGAAAATTATTACCCCATCGCATGACGGGGTAGAAATTATTTTAAATTTTCTGCGACAAAATCCCAATTCACTAAATGATTTAAGAAAGTGTCGATATAGCTTGGACGAGCATTTTGAAAATCTAAGTAGTAAGCGTGTTCCCAAACATCCATAGTCATTAATGGTTTAGCAGAAGTTGTAAGTGGAGTTTCAGCATTTCCAGTTTTAATAACTTTTAATTTATCATCTTCTAAAACTAACCAAGCCCAGCCAGAACCAAATTGAGTTGCTCCAGCATTTTTAAATTCAGTAACAAAATTTTCGTAAGAACCAAAAGAGCTTTCGATTTTAGCAAGAACTTCTCCAGTTGGTTTTCCACCACCATTTGGCTTCATTGAATGCCAATAAAAAGTGTGATTCCAAACTTGTGCTGAGTTGTTAAAAATTCCAGCTTTGGATTTATCAGCGGCAGAAATTTTAATTATTTCTTCTAGTGATTTTCCTTCAAGTTCAGTTCCAGTGATTAAGTTGTTAAGATTTGTTACGTAAGCTTGGTGATGTTTTCCATAATGAAAATTAATGGTATTTTCAGAAATATGAGGAGCTAAAGCGTTTTTTTCGTAAGGAAGATTTGGTAATTCAATTTTTTGCATTTTTTCTCCAAGTTTTTGAGGTTGAAATAAGGCGAAACCAGAATTTTTCAATTTGCATGAAGCAAGAAGAAAAGCGGTTGAAAGAAAGCTTGTTTTAATGAAATTTCTTTTTGATATTTGCATGTAACAAAACCTAAATTGCATGCTTTCTCAAGTCAATTATTCAATTAACAAATGCCAAAAATTTCTGCCGTAATTGTTGCTCATAATGAAGAAAAAAAAATTGAGGATTGTCTCAAAAGTTTAGATTTTGCTGATGAGATTATTGTGGTGTTAGACAAATGCACTGATCGCACCAAAGAAATAGTCAAAAATTTTACTGATAAAATTATTGAAGGCTCTTGGGAAATTGAAGGTGTTCGCCGCAATATTGGACTTAATGCTTGCAGTGGCGAATGGATTTTTGAAATTGATGCCGACGAAAGAGTTTCTAAAGATTTAGCTCAAGAAATTCTCTCTATAAAAACTAGCGATCCATGTATGTTTATTTTGCCAATGGCAAATTTTGTTGGTAAACGTCATGTTAAATATGGTTGGTTACGAGTTATTGGAGTTATGGATAAGAAAATTCTTTTTTATCGCGGCTTCAAAAAATATCATGAAGACAAACAAATTCATCCAACTGGTGATTTAAAAGGTGAGGTTAGGGAAATAAAAAATCCTCTTACTCATATGATGGATGATAGTATTTTTGACTTAATTTCACGCTTTAATCGCAACACAAAATGGCGCGCACAAGATATGATTACGAGTGGTCATATTCACAAAAAACAATCTCTATTTAAAGAGTTACTCAGTTTTAAGTTTCGTTTTATAAAATCTTTTATTGCCAAAAAAGGTTATAAAGAAGGCGGTTTAGGAATTTTAATTGCTCTACTTGGAGCGTCTTATCCTTTAGTTTCGCGTTTGAAAGCAAAAGAAATTTTGAATAATGAAAATAATTAACATTATTTTGACATCACAAAATGGTGGTGCAGAACAGGCTTTTATTGATTATTCGCTAGTTTTAAAAAATCTTGGGCATGAAGTTTTGGCAGTTGTAAAAGATGATGCTCCTTATGCGCAGCAAATTTCTGACTTAAAAATAAATGTAATAAAAATTCAAAATCGCTTTGGATATCACGATATTTTTGCTGTTTCAAAACTTAAAAAAATTATTAAAGAATTTAATGCTGACGCTGTTTTTGCCCACATAGGAAGATCAATGGTTTTAGTAAAAAAAGCTTTAAAAAACTCTGACAAAAAAGTTTTTAATGTTGCAGTAAATCATAGTATGAACGTTAGGCGTTCAATTGGTGCTGATATAGTTTTTTCGGTAAATCAAAAAGCTTTTCATAAAACTATAGATTTAGGTCAGGCAGAAGATCGTAGTTTTGTGATTCCAAATGCAATTGATCTGAGCGGCGCAATTGAAGAGATAAAAGAGATTAATTTGCTAGAAAAACCACAAATTATTCTTGGCGCAATGGCTCGAATCGATAATCAAAAAGGCTTTGAACATTTAATTGCCGCAATTTCACTTCTAAACGAAAAAGGACAAAAAAAGTTTATTTTAAAAATTGCAGGATCTGGCTCTTTTGAAAAAAATCTTCGTCAACTTACAAAAGATTTAAAAGTAGAAAATGAAGTTCATTTTCTTGGTTGGGTTGAAAATAAAAAAGAATTTTTTGCTGAAATAGACATTTTTTGCAGCGCGTCTAGCAATGAAACTTTTGGATTGGTTTTGCTTGAAGCTATGAAATATGCCAAACCAATAATTGCCACTGATACTGATGGATCTAAAGAAATTCTAAAAGATAAAATTGATGGAATTTTGGTTAGTTTGAACTCAGAAAAATCCTTATCAGAAAAATTTGCTCTAGCGGTAAATGAAGTTATAAACCAACAAGAATTGCCTAATATTCTTATTAAAAATGCCGCAAAAAAATTGCGTGAAAAATATTCTTACTCAGCTCTTGAAAAAAGATTAGCGGAGATTGTTGGAAAAGTTGATTAAGTTTTAAAATTGATTTTGTGGCATCGAAGAAAATTCAAAAAATTTTTCTCAAACAAGTTTTAATGCCACATCAAAATTACAACCAATTTAGCCCAATTTTCATATCTACTTGAAGAGGAACATCCAAATTTACTGCCGCTTCCATTTCCTTTTTCAAAATTTTGCTGACAATTTCAACCTCATCTTTTGGAGCTTCAATAATTAGCTCATCGTGAATTTGAAGAATAATTTTTGATCTTAATTTTTCTTCAAAAAATCTTTTATCCAAACGAATCATAGCTTTTTTGATTATATCGGCCGCACTTCCTTGAATTGGTGCATTTATTGCCAAACGCTCAGCTTCATTTCTAATAATTGGGTTTTTGTTATTTATTTGCGAAATAAAACATTTTCTTCCCGATAAGGTTTTTACAAAGCCATTTTGGCGAGCTTCTTCTATTGTTTTTTTCATGTAAGAATCAATTCCCGGATAAGCCGTAAGATATGATCGAATGTAGTCTGCCGCATCTTGACGAGAAATGTCTAATTGTCGAGCAAGCCCAAATGCGCTAATTCCATAAATAATTCCAAAGTTAATCGCTTTAGCTTTTGAGCGCGTTTGATCATCAACTTCATTTTCTGGAATTCTAAATACCTCACTTGCTGTGATTTTATGAATATCTTTATTTTCTTTAAAAGCTGCAATTAGGTTATCAATTTTAGCAACATGAGCAATAACACGAAGTTCAATTTGTGAATAATCGGCAGAAATTAATAGATGATCTTTTTGAGCAATAAAGCTCTCACGAATTTTTTGTCCTTCTAAACTTTTAATAGGAATATTTTGAAGGTTTGGATTGCTAGAGCTTAGCCTTCCTGTAATTGTTGATGTGGTTGAAAAGTTGGTATGAACTCTTCCAGTTTGAGAATTTATTTCTTTAGGTAAAGCGTCGGTATAAGTATTTTTTAGCTTTGAAAATTTACGAAAATCTAAAATTTTACGTGCAATTGGGTGACCTTCTTCTTCCAGCTCTTCTAAAACTCCAACTCCAGTTGAAAGCGCGCCCGTTTTTTTAGATTTTTTTGATGAATCTAAACCAAGTTTATCAAATAAAATTTCTCCAAGTTGTTTGGGTGAAGCAATGTTAAATTCTGTTCCAGCAATTTTATAAATATCGCTGCTTAAATTGTTGATTTTTTCAGCAAACTCTTGCGATAAATTATGTAATTTTTCGACATCAATTTTTATTCCCGATTTTTCAACTTGAGATAGAATTTCTAAAAGTGGTTTTTCATAAGAATAATAAGCTTCAGAAAGCTTTTCGGAAATAATTTTTGGAGAAAAAATTTTATAAAGTTGAGAAATTGCAAAATTTCTAAAGGCAAAAAATTCAACTTTTTTATGTGGTTCTTGTGAAAAATCTGGTTCACGACTTTTTTCAAGCTCAGCAAAAAATTTACCAAACCCAAGCTCTTCAGCATTTTCGCTAAAGTTAAAATCGGTTAACTCTCTTAAGTCATTTTTAGTTGATGAGGTTAGAAGATGATTAATTAAAGCAACATCTTCAAAAGATATAACATCAGCAAGTTTTAAAAACTTTTTAGTATCAAAAAAAACTTTTTTAATTGAATCATTGAGGAGAATTTTTTCTAAAATTTTTAGATCAAAAACATCGGAGTTTTTTGCTATTTTTTCTTCTTCAAAATTAAATAAATTTAGATCTTTGTTTGATTCTAAATTTTTGGCGTTTTCTGCTTCAAAATAAAAAATTTCTTCCAGTAATTGATCCGATCTGTTGGTTGAAATTGTAAAGAAATTTTGATAAAAATCTATTGTAACAATTCCATTTTGAACAGCTTCTTTATTGAGTCTTTCTATTATTTCTAAAGAATTAATTTGGGTTAATTTTAGTTTAGAAAATGAAATATTTATATTTGGTGTTGAATCTTGTTTTTTACTTTTTGAAACATCGTCTAAAACAGAGATATTAAATTCTTTTTTAACTCTTGTAACTAAAGAATTAAAACCTTGCTCTTCTAAAAAAGTTAATAACTTGTAAGGTTCAATTTGCTGAATTTTTAGTTCCTCCAACGAAATTCCAAGCTCAACATCTTCTCTTAAAGAAATCAGTTTTTTAGAAATTTTTGCTGATTCTTCTCCTTCGGTTAAAATTTGACGACGTTTATCTTGTTTTATTTTATCAAGATTTAAGAAAATATTTTCTAAAGAACCAAATTCTAATATTAACTCTGCAGCTGTTTTTGGACCTATTCCTTTTACTCCAGAAACATTATCGGAAGAATCTCCCATTAGTGATAACACATCTAAAACTTTATTTGGTTCAACAGAAAATTTTTCTTTTACTTCTGAAATTCCAATTAGGCGATTTTTCATCGCGTCATACATTAAAACATTTTCCGTTACAAGCTGCATCAAATCTTTGTCGGATGAAACTATTAAAACTTCAAAACCTTCTTTTTCAGATTGTTTGGCAATTGTGGCAATTATGTCATCAGCTTCAAAACCAACTTTTTCTAAAATTGCTAAATTTAATGCTTCGGCACTTTGGCGCACAATTGGAAATTGTGGTTTTAAATCTTCGGGGCAGGGTGGACGATTAGCTTTGTAGTCAGAAAAAATTTCATTTCTAAAGGTTTTTGAACCAGAATCAAAAACCACCGCTGCGTGAGTTACATCTAAACTAGCAAGTAATTTGATTAACATATTAACAAAACCATATACCGCTCCAACTGGTGTTTTATCAGCTCTAGTAAGTGGAGGAAGTGAGTGATAAGCCCTAAAAACAAAGCCATATCCATCAATTAATGCGATTTTTTTTGACATAAAATACAGAAAATCATTGAGAATTCTCGCAAGTTAAATGTTATATTTTAAAAACATCCTTCTTTGTAAAAAACTTCCTAAATTTTTTTAAAAATATGTATCGTCTTTATCATCATGCTATTTGTCCTTTTTCTCGTAAAGTCAGAGTTCATTTAGCAGCAAAAGAAATTGGTTTTGATTTAATTCCTGAAAATTTTTGGGAAAGGCGCAAAGAATTTATTGCAATGAACCCTGCTGGAACGTTACCAGTTTTGTTTGATAATAGTAATGCTGCGGTTGTTGTTGGTAGTTCTGTTATTTCTGAATATATTGAAGATAAACACTCAGAAAACAGAAATTTTTTAGGAGAAACTTTAGTCGAGCGTGCAGAAATTAGACGTTTGCAGAATTGGTTTGAGGATAAGTTTTATAATGAGATCAGCAAACATGTTTTAAATGAAAGATTTTTTAATCGTTATTTACCAAATGCAACTTCTCCTAATTCTGAGGTTCTTAGAATTGCAAGACGTAATTTAAACATTCATCTAAGTTACATTGAATACTTACTTGAAACCAGAAAATATCTGGCTGGAGATCATGTATCAGTTGCCGATTTTGCAGCTGCTTCACAAATTTCGGTATTAGATTATTTTGGTGACATTAATTGGCATCATTATCTACCAGCAAAAGATTGGTACAGCCTAATAAAATCTCACAAAATATTTTCAGAAGTTTTAAAAGATCGTTTACCAAATGTTACTCCTCCTGAATGGTATTCTAAATTAGATTTCTAATATGACTGAACTTAATGAAAAATTGGCACAGGCTTTTTTAGCAAAGAATAATATTTCCAATTATAAGATTAGCAAAGTTGCAGGAGATGCTTCTTTTCGCTCTTATTATCGAATTCATACTGGCAAAGATTCTTATATTTTAATGTTTGCTCCACCTCCGCATGAAGATGTTCGACCTTTTGCCAAGGTTGCTGAGTTTTTGGTTAAACAAGATTTTTCCGCGCCGAAAATTTTTGCTCGTGATGATGAAAGTGGTTTTTTACTTTTGGAGGATTTTGGAGATGAAACTTATAGCAGAGTTTTAGCACAAGATATTTCTCAAGAGTTTTTGTTATATAAAAGTGCCTGCGACTGTTTATTAGAATTGCATTCAAAACCAGTTTTAAAAGAGTTGCCCCAATATAACCATGGTTTGCTTTTTCGAGAAGTAATGCTGTTTGTTGAATGGTATTTACCTTTACAAAAAAGACAGATGACTATTGAAGATATAGCCGTTTTTAAGAATTTATGGTTTTTGGTTTTTGATCAATTATCGCAATCAAAATCTTTGCGAAATCACTTACAAAAAAATGAAGATCCAGTTGTTGTTTTGCGTGATTATCATGCTGACAATTTAATGGTTTTATCTGGCAAAAATGGAATAAATCGAGTTGGTTTGCTAGATTTTCAAGATGCTGTTCTTGGTTCTCGGGCTTATGATTTGGTTTCATTGCTTGAAGATGCTAGAAGAGATTTGTCTGATGAAAACAGGTCAAAAATATTTAATCACTATTTGCAAAATGCAAATTGCGATAAAGAAGATTTTAAGAATGATTACGAGATTCTTTCGTTACAGCGTAATATAAAAATTTTAGGTATTTTTGCGAGATTATCTCTGCGTGATGGAAAGCACCATTATCTAAGTTTTATACCAAGAGTTCTTAATTTTGTTATGTTAAGAATAGAATCCAAAAATCAGATTTTAGCAGAGCTTTCTAGGTTTCTTAAAAAATATCTTTTGCCAGAAAGTGATCAAAAAAATAAACTTTCTGATAAACCATCAACTGCATTAAAACATCCTTCGGCTGAAGTTTTAGAAAACTTACAAGCAATTACTGAGGTTTTTCAAAAAATTGAAGAAGAAACTGCCGAAATTGCAGATCAAATTTTTGATTATTTGATTAATGCAACAGATGAACAAATCATCACAGGAAATGTTCCAGAACATTCTGATAAAAGAATTAATGGTTATGTAAAAATTCTAAATCGTTTGTTCTTATTTTCTCGTAGTGCGGGTGGCTTAAGAATTATTAATCGTAACACCGTAAGTAGTCTTGATAAAAAAACTTACACAATTTGCATGTGTCATGATGGTGGTCTTTCGCTCGATATTTTATGCGATATTGTAAATACAGAAAATCAAGCAAGAACTCCAAATCCATCACCGGTTAAAGTAACAGTTAAACAAGCTTTTGCTGAAAATAGTAAAGATAAGTCGAGGTAATTAATGACTGAACAAATTCGTAAAGATCTTTCAAATATTGAAGCAGAGCAGGCGGTTCTTGGAACAATTATTTTAAATAACGAATATTTAAACCGAGTTTCAGAATTTTTGCGTGAAGAACATTTTTATGAACCAGCACATCGTAATATCTACGCTCAAATTTTGCATAATGTAGAAAAAATACAGATTGTTGCTAACCAAGTAACTCTAAAACAGTTTTTTGAAAATGACGAAGCTGTAAAATCTCTTGGCGGATCAGTTTATTTATCTGTTTTACTTGGTGCGGCTTCAGCGATTATTGATATTGCTGATTATGGTCGCTTAATTCATGATTTAGCTTTAAAGCGTGAATTATCAATGGTTGGCGAAGATATTGTAAATCGTGTTTACAAGCTAGAAGACAAATCTTTAGCAAGCGAACAAATTGAACTTGCTGAAGCTAATCTTTTTAAATTATCAGAACATGGAAATGGTCGCAGCGATTTTCGCAGTATTTCATCTTCGCTAAAAGAAACTCTCGATAAAACTCTAATTGCAAAGCAACGTGGAGCCAACATTAGTGGAATTTCAACTGGATTTAGCGATTTAGATAAAATTCTTGGTGGAATGCAACCATCAGATTTGATTATTCTTGCTGGACGTCCTTCAATGGGAAAAACCGCTCTTGGAGTTAACATTGCCGTTAATTCTTGTAAGTTTTTAAACCAAGATATTGCTGATCAAAAAGATAAAAAAGCTGTTGGATTTTTTTCTTTAGAGATGTCGTCAGATCAATTAGCTTCAAGAATTCTTTCAATGGAATGCAGCATTAACGCTGGAAAATTTCGTACTGGGCAACTAAGCGAAACAGAATGGGAAGCAGTTGCAATGCGTTCTGCTGAAATTTCAAAAATGCCACTTTTTATTGATGATACGCCAGCACTTTCAATTTCTGCTATTAGAACTCGCGCTCGACGCATGGTTCGTAAAAATAATCTTTCACTTTTGATTGTTGATTACTTGCAGTTAATTCGTGGTGTTTCATCACGATCAAGCGATAATCGTGTGCAAGAAGTTTCAGAAATTACTCAAGGTTTAAAAGCAATTGCTAAAGAGTTTAACCTTCCTGTAATTGCGCTATCTCAGCTATCTCGTGCTGTTGAACAACGCGAAGATAAAAGACCTCAACTTGCAGATTTGCGTGAATCGGGCTCAATTGAACAAGATGCTGATGTTGTAGCTTTTGTTTATCGCGACAGCTACTATCACGAACGCAAAAGACCACAAGATGGCGATCCAAAATTTGCCGAATGGAATCAGAAAATGAATGAGGTTCGTCACTTAGCAGAAGTAATAATTGCAAAACAACGTAATGGTCCAGTTGGCAGCGTAAGCTTATTTTTTGATGGCGAATTCACACGTTTTGGTAATTTAGATATTTATCATCACTAAGCTTTTCTCTTTTTTAATAAATAAAAAAACTTCCGAGATAATCCCGAAAATATTTTGTATTTACCTCAAATCAAAATGATTAATCACCACTAAACAAAATGAAAAATTTTAAGCAAAAAATCTCTCAACAAATACTCAGCAATTCAGTTTTTAAAAACTTACTATTTTTTTTAGTTACCTCTTCTCTTTTTGGCTGTTTATCAACCTCAAATCTTAATGATAAGAGAATTATAGATTATGAAAATAAGTTAAAAAACTATAGTTGTGGTCAGCTTGAGTCAGAAAATTCTTACGTTGAGCGCAATATTAATTTGATGGAATCTCAACTCAAAAAAAGCAGTTTGGATACTTTTATGGAATCGATTATCAGTATTGGGATTTTTTGTTTTTCGGGAGAGCGAAGTCTAAAGAAAAATATCGATTATTTTAAACAAAAAAAAGCAATTATTAACCAACTTAAAGAAAAAAATTGTCATGCCTAAAATCAAAAATCTTCTAATTATTTTTTTGCTAATTGTAACGACTAGCTGTTCTCGCACCATGAATTCAGAGCATTTTGTAAAAACAGATCAAAATCAGCAAATTGCTGTTTTTAAAATAAAATTTACTTACGATGGAAGTCATAAGAATATAGATTCAAGCAGTTGCCACATTACCTTCTCTGATGAGAGTGATAATCTTTTAAAATATCGCATAAAAAACGATTATGTTTTTCTGAGTTTAAAACCAGAAGATAAAATAAAATTAGCCCACATGGAGTGCATGTCTTACAGAGTGTTTTATAACAAAATAAGGTTTCGCAAAGTTAATCAAAAAATTTTTTCAGCCATAAAAAGTGACAAAATTATTTATGGCGGAGATGTTGAAATAAATTGGGTACCAGAAGTGTTTAAAGTTTTTGATTTATTTAACTTTGGACACATGGGAATCAATGATGAAGGAACATTCACTATGAGGCTTGAAGACAACTATTCTGATTACGAAAATTTTATGAAACTTACTTACGAGAAAGATTCTTCACAATCAATTAACGGAGTTGACAAAGATTTGATGGGTAAGGTTTTTGAATAAGTTTTTAAATCTAAAACCCTAAAGTTAGTTCTTTATAGCGAGCAAAAAATTGCAATTAAGTAAAAAAATAATTGCCAAGGATAATTGTAAAAATATTTTGCATTTACCTCAGATAAAAATGATGAATCACCGCTAAATAAAAACATGCTAACGCAAAAAATACTCTTTATAAAAATTCGTAATTTTGCAGTCATAACTATAAATCTTTTGATGCTTTGCAGTTCGTGCAAGTCTTCAATAGACGAGAGAGAAAATTCTCATGAAATATCTACATATAAACAAAAGATCAAAGGCTTTGATTGCTCAAAATTAGCTAATGAAATAACTTATCTAAATAAAAATTTAAGCTTGATGAATGAGCAAATTAAGAATTCTTCTTTTGATACCTTTATGGAAATTTTTATCAGTATTGGCATTTATCACTCTGGAAAAGGTGATTTAAAAGAAAGAATCATGTTCTTTGAGCAAAAACGAGAAATTTTATCTATTAATCAAAAAGAGAGGTTTTGCAATGAGTAAGAAATTTAGCATGATTTTGTTGTCGTTATTTTTAACGAGTTGCGCTTCATCTTTTCAAATGAAGCAAGAGAATTTTTCTTCTTTGGAGAAGGGAAAAAAAATAGCTGCTTTTGGAGTGAAGTTGGTTTATGGCGGTAAAAAAATGAATACCGACCCAGTGGCAGATTTTTCTTCTTATTGTCATTTATATTTTTCAAAGGACGGAAAGTTCTTTTCGGAGGCAAACTATCCATATAAAACAAGTGGTAATTATGTTTTTGTTGAGACTGAAAATGATGAATTATACCTCACGGCAATTGATTGTGCGGAATACAGAGTTTTGTACAATAAAATGAGATTTAAAAGCATTGGCAATAAAATTTTCTCATTCACAAGTGGCGATAAAGTAAATTATGGAGGCGACTTAGAAATTGAGTGGAACTCGGAAATATTCAAAGTGAGTGATTTGTTTTTGTTAGGACATTTTTTTATTAATGACCATGGAAGCTTTACCATGAGACTTACTGAAAACTATGATCATTATTTAAACTTCATGAAAAGTGCCTATGGATTTGAAAAAGAAAAATCTGTTAATTCTGCTGATAAAATGCTACTGAGAGAGCCTGTTATTAAGTTAGAAAGTGAAGTTGAGGAATAGTTTATAAAATGATGAATCGCCGCTAAATTTATGAAAAAAATTCTTCAAAAAATAATAAAATTAAACTCCTTTAGGGTTTTAGTTTTAAGTCTTGCCTTAAGCGTAATATCTACAGTATTTGCCTTTGAAGCAAGGGCTGATTTGGTTGATGATCTTATCAAGAAACATAAGCTTGATCCGAAGAATAATCCGAAGGATCAGTGTGAGTTGATGAATGAGCTTGGTAAAAAAACTTCATTAGCAAATGGAGGATTCTGTGCAAGCGATCACGCTTTTTGTTGCGATAAATATAACAATATTTGTGAATTTTCTGTGATTACCTATGAATTTGATTATGATCAGCAGAAGTTTGGATATACAACTCCAGCGTATTATTCAAGCTCGTACGCTGATTATTCAACATATATTTTTTCGTTAATTTATCATAAACAACAAAAAAAAGTTCTTGGTGTTTCTGTAAAAATAGAAAATGGCGATGACTATTTATATGATAGCAAAGAATTGCTAAGGGATAAAAATTTTGTTCAGAAAAGTAAGTTATGGATCGATATTCGCAATCACCCAGAATTTACAAAGGCAAAGTTTCAAGATAAAAAAATATTTTTTTTGCCGAATCAAAAAGTGAATTTTGATGATGGTCAATTGCGATTTGTTAGTCCAAAAATTACAAAAAAGAAAAGAACTGTACTAAAGAATTTTACAAAAAATTCGTCGTATATCAAGGTTCGGGGATGCTATATAGATGAATATTCTATTACAAATAATCCTAACTTTAACCACAAATAAACCATGACAGATAATTCAAACTCAAAGACTCAAATTTACTTTCCAGTTGTTGGCGGAGCTAGATCAACTAGCACTTATGGACTTAGGGACAATCCAACTGGCCCTGGAACCCAGATACACAAAGGCATTGATTACGGAGCGGCGGAAGGAACTCCTGTTGTTGCCATAAAAAGCGGAACTATTACAAGAATTGGTTGGCAAAGCGACAATCATTCTGTATAACGAAATGCAATGGCGTTCAAAAAAAGAAAAACGCAGTGCGTTTGGCGGTCATTACGCGGTTTGGTATAAATATTATGAAAAAAACCTAAGCGGAACCAGTGGCAAATCAGAAAAAATAATTGCCAACGATAATTGTAAAAATAGTTTGTATTTACCTCGGATAAAAATGATGAATCACCGCTAAAATTATGGAAAAAAAATCTAATAAACTAAAAAAATACATTTTAATTCTATTGGTTGCTTTGTCTGCAATTACAGCCTGTAAAAGGTTGGAGCCGATATATTTGGTAGGCTTTGGTGGAAATTTAAAAATTCCAGTTCCTTTAAAAATCAGGCTTACCAGAGACTGTGAGGCTTATGCTAAATTTGTAGAAAAAAACATTGGACCAATGTTTTTGCCAAATCCAAGAAATTGTCCGTGGAAAAAAGTTGATGGAAGTAAAGACGGAATTTTTACCATTAAAAACACCGATGTCACTTTTAGAATTCCAAGAAAATATTTAGTTGGTTCAGAAAGAAGGGAGCCAAATGGCGTAACAGAAGGGATATTGATGGAGTTAGAATATCCATCAATGGAGCCAGCAGATTGGTCAAAAGAAAATGTTAAAGTACAAAATTCTGAAGGAATAGCCCCGAAGGATAATTTTGTTATGATTTTATTTGGTTACAGACCAGAAGAGGATCATAAGCAAGAAGAGTTGGATCACTATTTGCATTTTAGTGGTATAAAATACTATTTGGAGCCAAGAACAAAGGAGAGATGTCTTAATACTTATAAAGAACTGTCTCGTAAATCAGATACTGAAATGCTAGAGTTTTGCTTAGATCAAGCAAAGAAAAAGACTCACTTAAAATACAAACCTCAAAAAATAAAACATTTACCAGAATTTAATCTAACTAAATATACTAATGATAAAAAAGATATTTATGTGCGAGGAGATGTTTACAATCCTGATTATTGGGTTTTATGTGACCAAGAAAAATATGGTCACAATTACTGCGAAAGAACAGAATTCTTATTAGATGATAAACCGATAGATTTTAACTACCGCTTCCACAGAAAAGCATTGCTTAAACATCACGATGACATTCAAAAAAAAGTAAAAGAAAAACTGAAAGAATTTATTATTAACCAACCACACAAAAACTAAATCACCTAATATATGACGCAGAATTTTGATCAAGCCACGATTATTGACTTAAAAGATAAAATAAGTCTCGTTAATCAAAAACTCTCCGCAAACCAATCCCTCACCATCCAAGACAGGCAAACCGTTTCAAACTATTATACTTACTTAAACGAAGTTGGTATTAGCTATGGCAAGGTAGGCTACGAAATGGTCAACAATCAAGGCACTTGGGGATATATTGGTAATGTATATTTCGATAAATATTTAGAAAATTATTACGACATGTCTGCTTCTCAAATGCAGACCGCTAAAGATAAATTTATGGTTGGTGTTGCCTTATCTGATGCTGATTTAAGGGTTAAAACCACCAATGGAGTTATTTTTAAAGAATATGAAGAGGTAGCAAAATATCACTACAAAGTTCTAGACGCTCTCCATATAGACCGCGAAGCTTGGGGAGGTTCTTTTTTAGAAACTTTTGGCGGTGCTGGATCGGCTTTTAACTTAGGAAGTATAAATACCTCAACTGATATATCTCAGGTTGGTATGTTGTGGTCATTAGTTACCAATGAAACAATCGATAAAGTTAATGCCAGAAAATCTTTTTCTCATTTGTTAGAAACAATGAAAGAAGCCGCTCCAGAATCTTTTGATGCAGTTTCTGACAGAGGGGTTCTAGCTTTAAGAAGTTGGATTTTAGGAGTTGATGGCAACACCGTTCAAGAAATAGATCAATTTAGCAAAGTTTTGTCACAAGTTAAAAGTGGCGAAACTATCTATTTTGACTCTGGATCAAATGGATTACTTGGAAATGAAGATAAATCAGGAAAATTATATAAAAAAGAGAGCGATGGTTCATTAACTAAAGTTGAAAATAACTCGTCAAAAGCCAATTTCGAAATCAAACAAGGCGATCAAACCCACGTCTTCAACAGCTCACTTTTGTTAAAAGAAGAGGCAAAATTCTTTAACAAAAACGGCGAAGAAATCTCTCCAAGTGATGCAATAATTAAGCTAGAAGATACTGAATTAGGAAAGTTAACTGTTATTAGAACCGATGTTTCAACAACTCTTGCCGACAACACAACTGCCACTTTAGGAACAATTTTAGACACCATAGAATCTTCCTCAAAAGCTTTTGATAGTTTTGTTGGCTCAGGTGTAAGCTCTATCACCAAAAAGCTATTTGGCGTAGAATCAAACATGCAAGGCTTGGCGGCAGAAATTGCCTTATCTCTTGCGTCGGGTCAGAATTTAGAAGAAACAGCAACTAAGATAGCGATAAGAGAAATTTTAATCTCTCCTGCTTTCGACAGAATAGCTCAAGAGCTAAATGGTGTATTTACTGATTCAAAAGAGTTGGATGCTTTAAGAGAAGCTCTTTTAAGCACTCAAGATGGAACAGAACAACTAAACATTTTAACCCAAAGTCTGGGAAGTGAGAATGAGGCATTAAAAGCCATAGATTTTCAAAAACTCCAAAGCTCTCCAATGTTTGATGCTGTAAAAGGTGCAATTGTTCAATTTGTGGTTATTTCAGTTATCGATCAAATTGATGGCGGCGACAAGATGGACTCTGAGGAATATGCCGAAGCTGCCGCTCAAATAATCACCCAACAAGCGGTATCTTTGGGAGTTAGTCATTACTTTGGCACTAAAGCTACGGCACTAACTCCAGCTAGCATTACTCCCGGAGGTTTTGGCGTTGGAGTTGGAGTAGGTCATTTAGCTTCAGCTGCAGTTAGCGACCTTTTTGCTGACGACCACATGAATTCGCATCAATGGCAATCAACCACCATGACCGCTGCAGCAATGGGTGCTACAGCATTTGCAATTGGTAGTGCGGCAGTTGCCATGGGCTTAATTCAAGCTGGTGCATTATTGGGTCCAGTTGGTTTTGCTATTGGCATTGTTGCTGCCGTAATTGTTACTCAAGTTTTTGGCGGCAAAGAATACGGCCCAGGCGAATATCCCGACCCTTACTCTTACCTAAAAATCGAAGCTAAAGAAGACGGAACTGGCAACAGAATCATTGGCATTGAATCTGAAGGCGTAGTTGCAATCGCTAGAGAATATTACCACGACGATCTTTATGGAAACTCAGGAAGTGACAACCTAATCGGCAAAAGCGGAACCAACACAATCTACGGCTACGCAGGAAACGATCACCTCGAAGGACGAGGAGACATCGACCTTCTAGTTGCAGGTGATGGCGATGATGAGGCATTCGGTGGAAACGGTGACGATCAAATTTACGGTGGAAATGGCAGTGACAATCTATTCGGTGGCAACGGCAATGATGTTATAATTGGTGGAACAGGAGCAAGTGTTGGCGGTTCTGGCTCTCTAGAAGACGGAGCCGACTTCATTCAAGGCGGAAATGGTGATGATCAAATCATGGGTGAAGCAGGAAACGACACCATCCAAGGAAACTCAGGAAATGACACAATCTTAGGTGGAACAGGAAATGACAGAATCGAAGGCAATGAAGGAGACGACAGCATTTTAGGCGAAGATGGCGATGATATGATTCTTGGCGGCGCAGGCAGCGACATTATTGATGGCGGAGCTGGAAAAGATTACATCGAAGGAAATGAAGGCAACGATAATATTCGCGGCGGCGATGGCAATGACGAAATCTTTGGAAACTCAGGCGTTGACATAATCTACGGCGATGCAGGAAACGATCTAATCAACAGCGGAAGCGAAAATGATTTAGTTTTTGGTGGGCTTGGAAATGACATTATTTATGGAGCTGATGGCGATGATACTCTTTCCGGCGAACTTGGAAACGATTATGTAATCGGCGCAGAAGGAGCTGACACAATCGACGGCGGAGCGGGAGATGACGTTCTCTTTGGCGGAATTGGTGACGATATAATCACAACTGGCGAAGGAAACGACACAATCATTTATCGAACTGGCGATGGGCAAGACACAATCAATGACACCGACACAGAAGGCAGCAACACCCTAAAACTCAGCGAAATCAATTCAAAACTAAGCGACAACACAACCAACAAAATCATCCTCACCAAATCTGGAACTGATCTAATCATAGAATTTAAAGACGATTCTGGCTCAATCATCACAGGCGATAAAATTACCGTAACCAACCAATTTGGCGGCGCAGAAGAAAACGGCAGCGGCAGTGAAATTTTAAAGAAGATTGAGTTTGCAGATGGCAAGGCGATTGCGAATGATAATTTTTTAACAGAGCGAAAAATTCAGAAACTAAAAAGGAACTAAAAATATGAATAAAAAAATCAGAACCGTTTTATTTGCCGCTTTTGCAACTTGTTTTTTAGCTGAATCGGCTTGGGCGGATGAATGTTTTAAATTATCGGCTCCTATGGAATTCGGTAATGAAAAAACAGGAGAAATTGAAGTTAAAGAAATTTGTAAATCAAGTTTAGATCATTTGATGAATTTGCCAATTTATGGAAAAAACGATAGAGGCGATGGGATAGTTATTGGTGAAAAAAAATATAAAAACTGCAGTGATGGGTTTGATGCCAGTTTTTATTCGCATTACACTAATACCATGCAATCAATATATGAGTCAAAATGTGAGATTCTTGAAAAAGTTAAAGAAGGAGAAATTAAAATCCCAAATAAGACTTATTTGCAGGGGTTTAGATTGTCGAACCAAGATTTAGTAACTCTTGATATGTTTTTACCTTTTAGTTTTGTGGCTGATTGGGAGTTTAAAGAATTTGAGTTGTCGAAAAAGTCTAAAAATAGATTAAGTTATCTGATAAAGAAGGGTTTAGTAAAAAACTATAAAATAGATAAAAATATTTTAGAATTTGAATTCGGCGATAATTGGTATCGTTTGGAAGAGTCGCTAAGAGCTGATTTCAATGATGATGGAATAGAGGACATTTTTATCACAATAAATCATGGTGGTTTTCAAGCGTTTCTTAAAAGAGGTAGTGCTAGCATGATTTTAACCAAGACTTCCAATTCATCTGAAATAAAACAAATTAAAGAAGAAAATATAAATGATCCGTGTTTTGATAAAAATAAAACTCCTAGAGAAGTTTCGGAATGTTTAAAGAAAAATCCTTGCTATGGAGATAAAATGAGTTCTGAGGAAACTCATGAATGTTTGAAAAGTGAATATAAAAAAACTAAACGAATGATTATCGAATAAATAAAGAATTACAGAGAAAAATTATCACCAACAATCATTAACAACATATGACAGCATCATCATTGAACACTACTCTAGCCACTACTGGAGTAAAAGCACAGATTCAAGATTTAATGAATCGTTTAAATAATCCTAATCTGACTAATGATCAGTATTCTCAGATCCGTTATGAGTTTGTAAAATTGAATGAAGGTATTCTTTATTCGAGCTACTATGATACAGCTGGAAAAAAGACAGTTGGCGTTGGATTTAATATGGATAGGGGGCAAGAAGCTAGAACGGAGTGGAATGCTGCATTTGGTGGCTCAATAAGTTTTGATGATGTTTACAATAACCGTGTTCAGCTTAACGAAAATCAAGTAAGACAGCTTTATGATTATTCGGTATCGGTAAGAGAATCTGAAGTTTCAGCAATATATAAAAATGTAAATCTTACACCAGCTCAGAGATTAGTGGTTGAAGATATGTATTTTAATGGGCCATTACTTGTTAATGGTAAAGTTGATAGTAATGGAAAATATACTGGCACTAATTTCTTCAAAAACCTAGACCAATATGTCAAAACTGGCGACCAAAATTATCTTGATAATGTCTTAAAAGAAGTTCTCGAAGGTTCAAATGTAGAAACTTTACCAAATAAACAAAAAGTCCCCAACATCGGTCTCTCCAACCGCCGTCTCAAAGAAGCTGCAATTCTCTCAGGCGATG
>CAYWVI010000007.1:0-47318 GCA_964461905.1 uncultured Rhizobium sp.
GCGCGGGGATGACTATATCAAAATACTTGCAAAGTCATCCCCGCGCAGGCGGGGATCCAGAAAATTATAAACTTTTTAAGATTTTCTCAGCTAATAATTCCGCCAATTTCAACTTAGAAATTTTCCCAGATTTTTCGCTTTTATTTTTACCAACAAAAATAACTTCAGTTTGGTCGCTGCCAAAAATTTTTCCGCCCGCAATATTATTTGCCACAATCAAGTCGCAATTTTTCTTTCTCAATTTTTCTTTGGCATATTTTTCTAAATCAGAACTTTCTGCCGCAAAGCCAATTACAAGGTTTGGGCGGTTTTTTGCGGTTCCTACAAATTCTAAAATATCAGGATTTTTTTCGAGCTCTAAAGTAAGATTTTGATCAGCAGTTTTTTTAATTTTTTGGTTAGAAATTTTCTTAACTTTAAAATCTGCAACTGCGGCGCAACCAATAAAAACTTGGGTTTTTGCCAAATTATTTTTAACCGCATCAAACATTTCTTGCGCGGTTTTAACGCGAATAATTTTTTCTTTAGGCAAAGAAATTATCTCAGAAATATTGCCCGCAATCAAAGTGACATCTGCGCCCATTTCATTTAAAACCTTAGCAATTGCTGCCGCTTGTTTGCCCGAAGAATGATTGCCAATAAAACGCACAGGATCAATTGGCTCAATAGTTGAGCCGCCTGTGATTAATATTTTTTTGCCTTTAAGCAAATTTTGATTCGCAAAAAAATCACAAATTTTTTCGCAAATTTTTTCTGGTGCCGCCATTTTTCCAACACCAATTTCTCCACAAGCAAGAAGGTCTGACTCGGGATCAATCATCAAAATTCCTGATTCAATGGCTTTGGCGATGTTTTTTTGCGTCGCTTTATTTTCCCACATTTTTTCATTCATTGCAGGCGCAATCAGAATTTTTTTATTAGCAGCAAGAATCACGTTTGAAGCCAAATCATCTGCGTAACCATTAGCAATTTTGGCAATAAAATCTGCCGTTGCAGGCGCAACAACAACTAAATCTGCTTGGCGCGAAAGGCTAATATGTTCAATGCCGAGCTTGTCGTCAGCAGAAAAAATCTCGTTGTAAGTTTTGTTACCAGAAAGGCTTGAAGCCAGAAGTGGCGTGATAAATTGCTCTGCTGCTTTGGTTAAAATACAGGTGACGTCGAAAGATTTTTTTCTTAACAATCTGACCAAATCCATCGCTTTGTAAGCGGCAACCGAACCAGTGATTATTAAGAGAATTTTTTTGTTTTTCATTTTAAGATTTTGGTAAAAAAAACTGATTTTTAGTAACCTAGTTAAAGCCTTGATTTTATTGGTTAAAGAAGGGTTTTTTTTGAATTGTGACCCTAGGGTCACAATTCAAAAAAACCCTAACAAAAATGAACGTGCGAATGGAGTTACAAACTCCGTCCAGCGCACATCTACTTCAAACCCTGACGCTGGAAGGGATTTGTAATCCCTTCCAAATGTTCATGTAAAAATTATCCGAAAAAATTTATGAGTCACAATTAAAATAAAACCTAACAAAAATGAACGTGTGGACGGAGTTACAAACTCCGTCCAGCGCACATCTACTTCAAACCCAAATGTTTCCACGCAATTTCAGTAATCACGCGACCGCGCGGCGTTTTTTCAACAAAACCCTGCTGAATTAAATAAGGCTCAACCGTGTCTTCAATTGTGTCGCGCTCTTCGCCAATTGCCGCAGCAATTGTTTCAATGCCAACTGGGCCGCCGCGATAATTTTCGGCGATGAATTTTAGGTAGCGGTAATCCAAAGAATCTAAACCCGCTGAGTCGATTTCTAAACGCTTCAAAGCATAATCGGCGCGTTGCTGGCTAATAATTGCTTCATTGGCATTTGACGAAAAATCGCGCACTCTTTTTAAAAGGCGAATGGCAATTCTAGGAGTTCCGCGTGATCTTTTGGCAATTTCTTCCGCAGCTTTTTCCTCAATTTCAATGCCTAAAATTCTAGCGTCGCGAATGATGATTTGCTCTAACTCGCGCGGCTCGTAAAAGTTGATGCGGAGCGGAATTCCAAAACGATCTTTCAGCGGATTGGCAATTAAACCAACGCGAGTTGTTGCGCCAACCAAAGTGAATTTTGGCAAATCAATTTTAATGGCGCGCGCTGCTGGACCTTCGCCAATAATGATGTCGAGCTTGAAATCTTCCATTGCGCTGTAAAGCACCTCTTCAACGTTTTTGTTAAGACGGTGAATTTCATCAATAAAAAAAACATCGCCTTCCTGCAAATTTGTTAGAAGCGCTGCCAAATCTCCTGACTTTGAAATAACTGGACCAGACGAACCTTTAAAACCAACGCCCATTTCGTGAGCAATAATTTGTGCAAGAGTGGTTTTTCCTAAACCGGGAGGGCCGTAAAACAAAGCGTGATCCAAAACATCACCACGTTTTTTTGCCGCCTGTAAAAACACCAATAAATTTTCTTTTAATTTTTCTTGTCCCAAAAAATCACGCAAAAAACTCGGGCGCAAAATGTTTTCACTACGCTCTTCTTCAAGCTTTGTTGGATTTAAATTTTCGTTTTTTGTCATTTTTTTGATTAGTTTCGTCAGCTTATCTTGGGTGTCTGATGAGATAATAGATCATCGCTTTTTCAGTCAAGTTATCGTTGAGAATTCTTTGGCTGCTAAAAAAACTCGCACCTCACTAGCTTTGCAAACTTCTACAAAATTAGATCTTTCAAACATGTGTTTTGCCTCAAACGACATTTCTTACTAAAAATTTTGTTAAAAAACTGACTAATTCAAAAAAAATAAATCATCTAAAACACTAATAAATCAATAGCTCTAACTGTCATGAATAATAATAAAACAATTCAGAAAATTAGAGAAATTTAAAGATTAGTTTTGAGAGATTTTCAGCAGTGCCAAAAATGTTGTGGTATATACAAAAACGATAACGATTTTGCATCTTATGTTAAAATAAAAAGTCCTTCAGGATACGAAAACGCGACATAAGTCGCGCTCCGCTTTGCGAGGATACCCTTCCCGTACGTCAATGGGACATACGGGAATAAAAATGATTATGATTATCATTTTCTTCTTGATTGTAAAAGAATAAGAATTTCTAATGATAGTGATTATCAATATTTATATCTGTTTTCCCCTATCAGAAATTCTTTTGGTTTAAAGCAAATTCTGGTCGCAGATCCATAAAAATTATAATTTCCTGCTGCAAATCTCATATTTTGCGACAATCTTAATAAAATAAATTTACCAAAAACGACATGACAAGAAATAAACTTTTTTCACTTTTTGTGATTTTTTCCTGCGCTTCATTTTCAGTAAAAGCTGGAGAATCACCATTTGGATTCATTTACACAACCGATCTTCTTCCTCAAGGAAAATGGGAGTTTGAACAAAGAATTAACACTCAACATGGTCAAGCTAACGGCTCTTTCAATAGTGCTCTTTTTAGAAGTGAAATTGAATATGGCGTTACCGATGATTTTCAAACCGCGCTCTATCTAAATTATGATTATGTTAAAGCGAAAAATAACGACACCTCTGGCAAAACAACAGCCGAAGCAATTCCGCCAAGTCACAATCCTGATAAATCTTATAGCGACTGGCAATATAGAAGCACTGCCGTAGAGCTTATATATCGAGTTATGAGCCCTTACAAAGATGCATTTGGTTTGGCACTTTATTTTGAACCATATTACGGCAAAAATATCCGCGAATATGAAGGTCGCATCATTTTGCAAAAAAACTTTCTTGACGACACTTTGATTTTAAGCAGCAATATCGTTGCCGAATATGAAAAAGAAAGATTTAGCACCGTGTACGGATCTCAGCCCGAAGACGAAGATTCTGCTGCCGCTTGGTCAAAAATGCTTAAATTTGATGTTTTTGCTGGAGCTTCTTATCGCTTTGTTAAAAATTGGTTTGGAGGCTTTGAATATAGGCTGCATAACGATTTTGATGGTCATCGCCTTGTTAGCAAAAACAGAACTCAACTTGCGCATTTTGCTGGCCCAACAATTCATTACGGCGGTCAAAAACATTTTTGGACTTTGGCAACAATGTTTCAAATAAAAGGAAAAGGTCTAAATGCCGACGAAAGAATGAACATAAAAAATAACAAAATTTATGGCGATCACACTAATCTTGAGATGCGCTTAACTTACGGATATTTCTTCTAAAAATATGTCTCAAATAAAATGGAATTTGTTGCCAGCTTTAGCAATTGCTCCGGCTGCTTTATTTTGTCAAAATTCTTACTCGGCCGTTTATTTTACCGAAGAGCAAGCTCAAAAAGCCATTTTTGGAAATGCGAAAATGGTAAAAAATTTTAAAAATCTAACTTCCGAACAAGTTAAAGAAATTGAAAAATCTACCGACACCAACGTTCGCAACAAAGAAATAAAAATCTGGGATGTTGAAAATGGCGGAAAATTTATTATCGACGAAGTTTTGGGAAAGCATGAATTTATAACTTATGCAATTGGCATCAACAAAGATGGCAGCATCAAACAAATTGAAATAATGATTTATAACGAATCATACGGATATGAAGTTCGCGAGAAATCTTGGCGCGATAATTTTATTGGCAAAAACGCATCTTCAAACTTCAAACTCGATAAAGGAATTCCAGCAATTAGCGGAGCCACTCTTTCTTGTCGACATCTTGCCGATGGAGCTAAGCGCGTTTTGGCAACCTATAATATTTTGTTTAAAAAATGATTATTCGTTGCAAAAACTTACTCGGAACTTTTGTTGAAATTCGAGCCGAAGAAAACTCTTATTGCGCAGTTGAAGAAGCTTTTTTGGTCATCGAAGAAATTCATAAAATGATGAATTTCTTCGATGAAAATAGCGAAGTTTCATTGCTAAATCGCGAAGCCTTGCAACGTCCAATTTTAGTAAGTTCTGAACTTATTGAGGTTTTAAATTTTGCTAAAAAGCTTTATCAAGTTAGTGACGGAATTTTTGACATTACGCTACACCGCAGTGGTCAAAAAGCCTCTTTTTCAGATATTGAAATTTTTGAGAATAATTACGTCAAATTTAACCGAGATTTAAAAATAGATCTTGGCGGAATTGCCAAAGGATTTGCGGTTGATTGCGCGGCAAAAGCTTTAGAAAAATATCAGGTAAAAAACTATCTAATCAACGCTGGCGGTGATTTACGCGTAGGAAACGCAACTCAGACAATTAGCATTCGCAACCCCAAAAACATTCATATTCCAATTTGTAACGCCGAAATAATTGCAGGATCTCTTGCTACAAGTGCTGGTTATTTTTCTAGCTATAAAAATAACCAAAAAACACTTTATCCAATTTTTAAAACCAGCAAAACTGCTCTTGAATATGAGCAAGAAAGTGCCTCGGTCTTTGCTAAAGAATGTATGGTTGCAGATTCTTTAACAAAAATTGCCTTAATTTTAAAACAAGAGTCTCAAAAAATTATTAAAGCTTTTCAGGCTGAAGTTATGATGGTAAAAGCCTCGGGAGAAATTTATTTTATAAATTAATTAGCAATGAAGCTCACAAAAATTCAGCGTTTTTTAACTCACTTAAGTTTTTTTGCCTTATTTTGTAGCGGATTGGTTTGGGTGGTTTTTAACTTTTTGCTAGATTCGTCGAATCCATTTCGCTTTCTAAATCTTTGGTCTCTTAAAATTCATGGTTTTTTTGCCTTTGTTTTTTTGATCTCATTTGGCATGATTTTATCAACTCACATATCTTTTAATTTGCGGGTTAAAAAAAATCGTCGCCCTAGCGGAATTATTTTAACCATTATTTTTTGCCTTCTAATTATCAGCGGCTATCTGCTTTACTATTCTGGAGACGAAATGATTCGCAATTTTTCTAGCTATTTTCATTTGATTCTAGGATTTGCAACGCTTCCTGTTTTTATCGTTCATTTTCTTAAAAAAACCTCATTACCAAAAACTTTGCCAACAAAGCAAAAACACGGGTAAATTTAAATTATACACCAAACTAAGTATTCATAATCTCGTCTAACTTCGTCTTTTTGGTAAAAACATCACTCATTTCTAAAAGCCTCAACTGGACTAAGTTTTGCCGCCTTCAAAGAAGGAACCAATCCCGACAAAATTCCTACCAGAATTGAAATTACAATTGAGGCAATTACCGCGTAAACACTAATTGGCAAATTCATTTTGATTATCAAAGCGGCAATTTGAGAAAGTGATAATCCCAAAACCAAGCCAATCATGCTTCCGATAAATGATATTATCAGCGACTCAATTAAAAATTGTTGCATAATCAAATTTTCTTCAGCCCCAATTGCTTTACGCAAACCAATTTCGCGAGTTCTTTCTGAAACTGAAACCAGCATCATATTTACAATTCCAATCGAGCCAACAACCAAAGAAATTGCCGCAATTGCCGCCAAAAGCGTTGTAAAGGTTGAGGTTATGCTTTTAATGCTGTCAGAAATTTCCTTCAAGTTGTTGATTTTAAAATCGTCATCATCCTTAGCTTTTAAGAAGTGCCTTTTGCGCAAAAGTTCAGCAATTTTTACCTGCGAATAATCCATGTAATTTTGGTCAATAATATTGATCGAAACTTGGCTCACAGCTTTTGGATGTTTTGATCCCGAAACTCTTTGTAAAAAAGTGGCAAAGGTTACAAAAACCGCATCATCTTCACTTGGGCCAAAGCTTGAACCCTTTTCTTGCAAAACTCCAATCACACGAAACGCCACATTTTTAACACGAATTATTTTTCCAACTGGATTGTCATTTTTGTAAAGCTCGTCAGCAACATTTTTGCCAAGCACAATAAAAGCTGAAGATGATCGCTCGTCTTTAGAATTAAATAATTCCCCTTTATCAATTTTAAGATTATTCGCCTCAAAATATTTGCTGGAAATGCCATAAATTGTAACGGTTTTATTGAGATTTCCATTCACTGCCTGACCAGAAGAACTTTTGTTGTAAGAAACATTTTTAACAAAATTAAAATTGCTAATCGCCTTAGCGTCTTCGTAAGTTAAAGTTTGAAAATCGCCACTTCTCACGCCTTTTGATTTGGGCGAACCAGGGCGAATGGTCAATAAATTTGAACCAAGTGAAGAAAACTGCTTATCAATTTTATTTTGCACGCCCTCGCCAATTGACATCATCAAAGTAACCGATGCCACACCAATAACCACACCAAGCACCGTTAGAGAAGAACGCAACTTGTAAGAAACAATCGAGATCCAAGCCTCTTTGACCATCTCCAAAATTATCACCAAATTAAACTGATTATTCTGCTTCACTTGGTGCTCCGTCAAATTCAATTAAACCATCACGAATTTTAATGCAGCGGCGTGTTTTGTTAGCAATATCAACTTCGTGAGTGATCATAATTACCGTGATTTGGCTTTTTTGATTTAACTCAGCAAACAAATCCATTACCTCATAACTGGTTTTGGTATCAAGATTTCCGGTAGCTTCATCAGCTAAAATAATTTTTGGATCACCCACCAAAGCTCGCGCAATTGCAACCCTCTGCTTCATGCCACCAGAAAGCTGGGTTGGATAGTAATTTTCATAACCCTTTAAATTAACTTTAGCCAACAACTCGGCAGCTTTTTCATGGCGTTCTTTTTTAGGAATGCCGCGATAAACCAACGGCAACGAAACATTGTCCAGCAAGTTACGGCGCGCCAGTAAGTTATAATTTTGAAAAACAAAACCCAAAGTTTGATTGCGAATATGCGCCAACTCATTGCTTGATAAATGCGAAACATCACGCCCATCTAAAATATAGGTTCCAGAAGTTGCTAAATCGAGACAGCCAATAATATTCATGCAAGTTGATTTACCCGAACCTGACGGACCCATGATTGCCATAAATTCTCCAGCCGCAACTTCGAAATTTAAATTTTTAAGAATTTTTTCAACCGCACCAGAGGGCAAAAGATATTCTTTGGAGATGTTTTGAAATTGAATAATTTTGCTCATGCTTTTTTAAAATTCCGGAGGACCATCATTTTTCTTTGCAGCACCCTTTGGTTTAACAAAAAAATCTTGAATAATCATGTCGCCTTCTTTGATTTCGCTGCTTTCAATTTCGGTTTCAAATTCGTTTGCCAAACCTTTTTTTACCAAAATTGGTATGATTTTTTTATTTTCCATTTTGTAAATAACTGCGCTTGCAGCGTCAGCTTTTATATCGCTTTTAATTTCTGGAAGAAAAAGACTCAAAGCACTGGTTGGCACCTTCAAAACATTCTCTTTTTTATCGATTAGAATATTCACAAAAGCCGTCATGCCGGGTAGCAATTTCGAGTCTTTATTATTGATGTTGATAATCACAGTGTAGGTCACAACATTTGAATCGGTTGTTGGATCAAGGCGAATCTGATTTACCACGCCGCTAAATTTTAAATCTGGATAAGCATCAACCGTAAAACTCACTTCCTGATTATTTTTTACATAGCTGATATCAGCCTCTGAAACCGCAGTTTCAATTTGCATCTCGGTTAAATCTTTGGCGATTTTAAAAAGGCTTGGCGTTTGCAATCCCGATGTCAAAGTTTGCCCTTCGGAAACTTCTTTTGAAATTACCACGCCAGAAACTGGCGATTTAATTGTTGCCAAAGTGAAATTTCGCAAAGATTTCTTATATTGCGAGATGGTTGAATCATATTCGGCTTTGGTTGATTTATAATCTCTAAAAGCCTGATCCAATTCTGATTTTGAAATATATCCGCTTTCAAAAAGCTCTTTGTTGCGGTTCCAATTGAGCAAATTGTAATCAAGGGTCGCTTTAATTTTGTCAACATTACCCTTATCAATTTCAACTTGTCTGACAAGAAGCGAAGTGTCGAGCTCTGCCAAAACCTGCCCTTCTTTCACATGATCGTTATAATTGACGTAAATCTTTTTGATAATTGCCGTAACTTGCGTTCCCACATCAATCACATTTACGGGATTAATTGTGCCATTAGCATTGATTTCACGCACCAAATTGCCTTTTTGCATTTTATAAAAAATGTAGCTTGAAGGCTTTTCTTTTTTCAAAAAAGACAGAGCAGCAACTCCCAAAGCAACCAAAATAAAAATCGCCAAACTTTTTTTACTGAACTTTATTTTCATCGATTTCGTCAAATTGATTAGCTGAAAGTGATTTATTTAACTCGCCCAAAGCCAGTAAAATTGCAGCTTCAGAAGAAAATTTATTATATTTTGCCAATATTACTTCTTTCATAGCATTGGCGTAAACTGATTCGGCAGTAATAATATCAACAACCGAACCCTTTCCAACTTTGTACATACCAAGAGTTACTTCGCGACTCGCCTCAGCACTTTTTAATAATTTTCGCGCTGTAATTTCGGTTTCTTTTGCTGTTTTTAAATTTTGCATTGCACTCCAAACATCGTAAGCAATTTGATTTTCTAACTTGAGACGCTCTTGTGCAGTTGATTCATAATTATAACGCGACTGACTAGCCAAATAAGTTTGGTTAAAACCCGTAAAAAAATTGTAAGTTAAATTAATAGCGGCACCACTTGAACGCTGGTTATAATCGTTTCTAACATCGCTATAACTTTGATTGGCACTTATTGTTATTTTAGGAAAACGCTCCAGATTTGTTGATCTTAAATCAGCTTTGTAAGATTTTTCTTTCGCAATAATTGCCTTTAAATCTGGACGATTTGCTAAAGCTTGGTCAATTAATTTTTGAACATCCAACTCAAGAAAATCAGAAGCTTTGGCAAAAGAAGGGCTTTTTAGTTTTAATTTCTGACCTTGCTTTAAATTCAAAATTTGCAAAAAACTGCCCAAATAATTAGCAACTGAATTTTCAGCTTTTTGGCGTGCAAGAGTTGCTTGCGAATAATTAGATTCAATTTTCAAAACATCTGCTTTTGGCACCAAGCCAACACTAAATTTCTTGCTTACAACATCAAAAGCCAACTTGTTAGATTCTTCGCTAATAACTGAGGCTTTGAGAGTTTCTTGTGCCGCCGCCAAGTTACTATATGCCGCAATTATCTGATAAATAAATGTCTGTAAATTTTCATTGTGGGTTTGTGCCGCCTGAATCAACAAAAAATAATCCCGCTCTAATTTTGCACTTCTTGAGCCAAAATCGTAAAGCAACCAATCAATTGAAATGCCGTTTGAAGTATAATTATTGCTGTTTTTGCCCGATAATTGTGTAACAGTTTTGCTGCTATTTTTGCTTGAAGTAATTGTAGCCGTTGGCAAATAAGAACTTTTGGTCAAGCCATAAATTGCCGCCTGTTTTTTAACCAAAAGCCATGAAATTTTAGTAGAAGGATTATTGCAAAGACCAATATTAATAGCCTCAAAAACTCCCAAATCCTTACCAGAAATAAAATCATCACAACTTTTTTCGATTAATTTTTTTTCGTCTGAAAAAAAATCATAAGGCTTATTTGGCAAACCTTTTTCACTTAAAAGCGGATCAAAAGCGAAAGCAGATTTGCCAAGAAGCACTACAAAAATAGTAAAAAAAATGATTTTTCTCACGCTATTTTCTTTCTTGCTTCAAATCATGTCTATGTCCTTCCGGCGGAAGTGGCGGCGACATATCGTGTGAAGCGGGCTCAAAATCTGGATTAGGTTCTGGCCTATCTTTAGAAAAATCATGATCTTTTTTGACCTGAATCAAAAGCTTTTCTCGATCTTCTTTGCTTAAGCTAGAAAGAAATTTCGCCACAATCACGTCAGATTCTCTTTTAACATTAATCATTGACGAATCGAATTTTGAAAAAGCTTCAAGAAACTTTTGCTGGTCAAAAATTTCTGCCGTCACAATTTTTTCAACTTCCTGCAAATCTGATTTGGAATTTTTAAAACTGCTTTGGCGAAGCTCTTTCATTTGCTTAAAAACTTCTCGCGCCTCTTGTTGCTTTTCTTGCGGCAAAACTCGCACTAAGTTTTCTTCTTTTTGCCTAAAATGCTGCATTCCAAAATGAGGCATTGGTCTTTTAATTCCAAAAGAATGACCCAATAAAAACCCCAATAAAAGCAGGTTTAACGACAAAGAGCTGCCTAAAATAATTTTGAATTTCTTGTTCATAAAATTTGAGAATTTAAATAATAAATTTCTTCGATAACCGAGTTTTGCGTAAATACTTGCTGTTGATGATATTCCTTTGAAGCCTTGCTAAATCCGAAGAAAAATGCGATAGCAAGAATTAAGAAAGCCGACAATCCCGACTTGGATTTTGCGGCAAAAAAATAGAAAAATATTGGCTGCCCATCTTGTTCAATTTTGTAAGACTCGCGAATTATAATATCGGCCAAGTCTCTGCGATGCGGAATTACATCGATTGGTTTTTTTATTTTTTTATTCATAAGTTTTTGTTAAAATTAACTTTAAAGATTTTTTGCTACGCATTAGCAGCGATTGAAATGCCTTAAGAGATAAACCCATAATTTGCGCCGCTTCTTTATGTTTGCGATCTTCATAAAAAAATAAATTTATGGCACGCTTTTGATCATCACTTAATTTTTCTACAGCCTCTTCCAGACGAATATTTTCAAGATTTTCTTCAACAATTTGCAGTTGATTTTTTGAGCTATCTTCTATGTCAAAATCGTTTTTTATAAACTCTTCACGACGCTTTTTTAAAAAATCTAATGAGCGATTTCGAATAATTTGATAAAACCAAGTAGAAAATTTTACGCCAAATTTCGAATCAAATTTTTGCGGGCTTTTCCATAATTTTAAAAAACATTCTTGCACAACATCTTCAGCGTCTTCTTTTGATCTTAAGAACTTAAAAGCGTTTTTATAAGAATTACCCAAATGTCTTTTAACCAAAGCCGCAAAAGCCTCTCTACTGCCAGCAGCCACAAACTCTAAGAGCTTCTCATCGCCGCATTCATTAAAATTTAAAGACATTAAACAATTTTGTTAATTTTAGAATTGCCCACAAATATAATACGACTGAACTTCAAAAAATATTCGCCTCAACTGAAATATTTTTAATTTGGCATAATGAGAGTACCACAAAAGCCTGTTAAAAGCTTCTCATTACTGCATTCATTTAAGTTGATTTGGTTTTTGTAGATACAAATGAGAATTGGTTAACAAAATCTTTCATCAAAAATTTAGCGATATTTTCTTTAAAAAATCAGCTCGGCGTTATTATGGATTTGGCTAGAATTTGTTTTTGGTTAACTCACGCAAAGATGAAGTGATTAAATTTTCCAAAGTAATTTTAGGATTTTGCTCAACTACAAAATCAATCACTCTTAAACAATCATGTTTTCTATAACCAAGATTTTCTAGAGCTGAAAGCGCATCAATAGCAATTTGATTACCCGAAATTTCTTTGAACTTTTCTGATTTTTTAACATCAAAACTAAGATCAATACCTAGTTTTTTTGGACTATCTTTTAGCTCGGTTGTAATACGCGAAGCAAGTTTTGGGCCAATTCCTGAAATTTGTGAAAAAGTTTTTATATCTGATGAAACAAGTGCTTTTGCTAATTCTTCAATTGTTAAAGCACTCAAAATTTTTTGCCCCATTTTGTTGCCAACACCCTGAACTTTGGTTAACTCTAAAAACCAAATTTTCTCAATTTCTGAAACAAAACCATAAAGCTCAATGGCATCTTCTTTTACAGCGGTTTCAATAATCAAAGAAACTTCTTTTTCTTTGGGCAATTGCTGCAAAAATGCAGCAGTTTTTTGCGAGATAAAAACAACATAACCAACGCCATTAACATCAATTACACACTTGTCTTCTGAGACAAAATCAATAAAACCGCGGAGTTTTCCAATCATAGGAAGTTAAAAAAATTTAAAGATCTGTTTTTTCTAAATGTTAAAAAAGAATTTGTCCAACATTGAATGGCGCGTAACTAGTGAGCTGGTGCATTTTGAAGATGCTTTAAATTTTATGCAAAATCGTGTCGAAAAAATTATTAGTGGCGAAGAAAAACCGCTAATTTGGCTACTTGAACATTATCCAGTTTATACTGCAGGAATCAGCGCAAAACCTGAAGATTTATTGCAAAAAACTGACGTGCCAATTTTTCAAACTAATCGTGGCGGTAAATACACTTATCACTGCCCTGGAATGAAAATTATTTACGTGATGCTAGATTTAAAACAATTTTTTGCCCCAGAAAAACCTGACGTGGCGCGCTTTGTTGAGTTTTTAGAAAATTGGGTAATTGCAGTTTTGGCAGATTTTGGAATTAAAGGCGAAATTAAAAAAGGTCGCGTAGGAATTTGGGTGACGAACGAAAAAGGCGAAGAAAAAAAGATCGCCGCAATTGGCATTAAAATTAAAAAATGGGTGAGTTATCACGGAATTGCCATCAACATCAACCCAGATTTAGCAGGCTTTAACAACATTGTTCCGTGCGGAATTAAAGAATTTGGCGTGACAACAATGGCAGAAATTCTTGGTAAAATTGACGGGAAAAAATTTGAAGAATTTGTGAGAGAGAAATATCAGACAATTAAAATCTAAACTTAGAATCTTCTGGATCCCCGCCTGCGCGGGGATGACCGCTTAATTATCTTACTTACAACTTCATCCTTGCACAGGCGGGGATCTAGAAGATTTTTGTTTTGATATATACTAAAGTAAAAATCTAAAAATCAGCTTGTGAAGCCTTTGTAAATAAAGGTTTGCCAAATTTTTCTTTACCAAAATTAGCAATTAGATTTTGAGCGCGCTCACTTTTTAAAAACTCTAAAAACTCTAAAGTTTCATCCGAGGGTTTTTGACCAGTTAAGGCAAAACAAGGGTTAAGCAGAATTTTTCCTCCGCTTTTATAAATTTGCAAATTGGTAATGTTTTCTTCGTTTGCAAGCCAAGTTCCCCAATCAGTAATTGTGTAAAGCTCATTTTCATTAGCATAAAGCAAGGCATCGCGCGGAAAAACTGAATATTTAAAATACCAAGCAGAATTTTCTTTCCAAGGAGCCAATCCAACACTTTGCCAAATGCTTTGTTCTTTGACATTTGTGCCAGAATTGTCATCGCGTGACAAGAAAGTTTTGGCAGAATTTTTATCTCCCAATCGAGCAACTTTTAAAAAAATATTTTCCAAAGAATCTGATTTTTCAATTTTGGCAGGATTTTCTTTCGCACCAACAATAAGAAAATGATCGTTAAAAACAGGAGTGTAATTTTTTGCCCAACCCTCTTTTATTGCTTGATCTCCCTGATTTTTTTCATAAACCAAAGCAATATCTATTTTGCCATTTTTTAACTGCTGAAGCGTGTTAATGCTAATGTCTTGATACCAAGCAATTGCATATTTTTTTTCACCAATTTCTAAAAAATCTTCAGCTAATGCTTGTAGAATTCCTGTTGGACCAGCTCCACCATTGCCAATTCTGATTTTAATATTTTTCTTGTTACCATAAATTTCTTTAGGCTTAACACTAATCTGCAAAGTATTTATTGGTTTTGCGAAAGCGTTATTTGCAAAGAAAATAACAAATAAAATCAGCAAGAAATTTTTCATTTTTTTTGGCGGGAGCGGTTGAATTAAAAACAAACAATCACTAGTTACTTTTGCTCTAGTCAAAAACACAATTAAAAAATAATTAACTTTCTAAAAATGACCAATCAGCAAGAATTTAATTTTGACGTTGAGGTCGGCAAAGTGCTGAACTTAATGATTAACTCACTTTACACCAACAAAGACATCGCCTTGCGCGAGTTAGTTTCAAACTCGTCGGACGCTTGCGACAAATTGCGTTATTTGGCAGCGCAAAATCCCGATATTTTGCCAGAAGAGTTAAAAATTACGATCACCACCAACAAAGAAAAAAAACAATTAATCATCAGCGACAACGGCATTGGCATGAATCGCGAAGATTTAATTCAAAACCTTGGCACAATTGCGCGCTCTGGCACTGAGAATTTTATAAAATCACTGACTGGAGACAAACAAAAAGATGTTCAATTAATCGGTCAATTTGGCGTTGGATTTTATTCAAGCTTCATGATTGCCGACAAAGTTGAGGTGGTTTCACGCAAGTTTGATTCAGAAAAAACTTTTAAATGGGCTTCTGAAGGAAATGGCAATTTTACGATTGAAGAAGTTGATGAGAGCGAACGCGTTAGCGGCGCGATGGGGGTGCATAACTCTTCGCGCGGCACAAAAATTACGCTGCATTTAAAAGATGAAGCCACTTCTGATTTTCTTGATCGTTTTCACATTAAACATGTTGTTCAAACTTATTCAGATCACATCAATTTTAAGATCGAATTCATTCCAGAAAATCTTGAAGCTGGGGCAAAAGTTGAAGCATTAAATTCGGCTTCAGCTTTATGGACAAAAGCTCCAAACGAAGTTACAGCCGAACAATATCAAAATTTTTATAAAAGTTTTTCGCATCTTCCGGGCGAACCTTTCATGACAATTCACAACAAAGTTGAAGGCTTGGTTACTTACAGCAACTTGCTTTTTGTGCCGAACATGAAGCCTTTTGATTTGTTTCATCCCGATCGCAAAACTTCGGTAAAACTTTACGTAAAAAAAGTTTTTATTTCTGAAGAATTAAATTTAGTTCCAGCTTGCATGCGCTTTTTGCGCGGTCTGGTTGATTCTGATGATTTGCCGCTAAACATCAGTCGCGAGAATTTACAACATAGCGCGGTTTTGGACAAAATCAGAAAATCGGTAGTTAATAAAGTGCTTGCCGAACTAAAGAAAAAATCTGCCGAAAGCGAAGAAGAATATATCAAATTTTGGAATAATT
Source organism: uncultured Rhizobium sp. (assembly GCA_964461905.1). Classification (GTDB taxonomy): domain Bacteria; phylum Pseudomonadota; class Alphaproteobacteria; order Rickettsiales; family UBA1997; genus UBA2645. The sequence continues at coordinate 15,704 of CAYWVI010000007.1, forward strand.
TTGGCGCAGTTTTAAAAGAAGGACTTTGTGAATCGTCCGATTTTCGTGAAAAGATTTTTGAAGTTTGTCGTTTTTACTCTTCGAAATCTCCAGACAAATTAATCAGTTTAGCAGAATATTTAGACCGCGCAAAAACTGGTCAGGACAAAATTTATTTCTTAACTGCTGAATCTGTGGAAAAGGCAAAATCTTCTCCTCAACTTGAAGCGTTCTTAGACAAAGACGTAGAAGTTTTATTGCTAACCGACTCAGTTGACGAATTTTGGGTAACAGTTGCGCTGCCTTACAAAACAAATAATTCTTCTTTTGAGTTTCAATCAATCAATCGCCACGATGTTGATTTGAAAAATATTGGTTCTGCAGATGACTCAAAAACGGAATCAAAAAAAGATGATGAAGCAAAAGATGTAACCAACAGCAATTTCGACGGTCTGATTAAATTCATCAAAGAAACTTTGGGCGATAAAATCAAAGAAGCGCGAATTTCAAAAAAACTAACTAATTCACCAGTTTGTTTGGCGGTTGACGCTGGTTCAATGGATATTCGTTTTGAAAGATTTTTGTTAGAGCAAAAACAAATTCAGTCTGGAACTGCAAAAATTTTGGAGATCAACCCGAGTAATTCGATTATTAAATCTTTGAATGACGATTATTTGGACGAATCAAAAAAATCTGATGCTAGCGATAAAATTCGCACCTTATTTGATTTGGCATGCGTAATTGAAGACGAACCAATTAGCGACGCCAAAGATTTTTCAAGAAGGCTGCAGTCTTTGATGAAATAAAGTCAAAGACGGCAACTATTCCGCTAGAAATAAATCTTTCTGGATCCCCGCCTGCGCGGGGATGACTTTGTGAGTACGTTACTTAAGCAGTCATCCCCGCGCAGGCGGGGATCCAGAAAGATTTGTGCGAGATGGGATAATTACTTCAAAGACAGCAAAAAAGTAATTGCAGTTTTTAAAGTAGTTTGTGACATTAAACTTTCTCAAATTATGGGGCTATAGCGCAGTTGGTAGCGCGCTTGCATGGCATGCAAGAGGTCTCGAGTTCGAATCTCGATAGCTCCACCATGCTTCGCTCTTACGAGCTACGCATGGCACAGCCATAAGTAGATCGTTAGAGCGAAGCATGCCCTGCGTAGCCTGAAAGGCGAAGCGGGGCTTTACCAATAAACTCATATTAATTTCTTATCACCCTAAGAAAATACACTACACCTACATCCTAAAATCCATCCTCCATCCAGACCAATCTTACATCGGCTACACTTCAAAATTCAAACCTTGGAACTTAGAATTTTACTGCGCCTTCAACGACAAACACAAAGCTTTAGAATTCGAAAAATATTTAAAATCTCATTCAGGCAAGGCTTTTACCAAAAAACACTTCTAACAACTTGAACTAAAGACAGCAATATCAACGCTTTTCACAAAAAAGATGACATCAGCACCAAAATTTCGAACCCCATTTGGTTATCATTTAAAGATCTTTTAAAAGCCAATATGTTCTTAAGCCTTATAAATAGCGATTCTATTCGTGACCACTTGCTTGGAGATGCAGAGAAGATTTTTTTACAATTGGTCACAAAAAAATTACTCCTTCGGATTTTATTGGCTCCACACGATTTGGTTCGAAAATTTCAACCGCTTAGGCAAGCGGATTTTTTTATATTGTGAACTTTTGATGACTTTTGGGTTATTTCTGATTAAGTTTAAAATGTTCAAATTAATGCCAATGCCAGATAGACTGGCGCGAAATCTCGCTAAAAAAACCATTGAAGACTTTGTCAAGCAAAGTCTCGAGAAAGCGAAGATTAGCATTTTGGTTAAGTAACTCAGTTTTAAAAACAAAATGACAATTCAAGATCTAAAAACCCCAATAAAATATCGTCCCGACATAGACGGGCTTAGGGCAATTGCAATTATCTCGGTTATAATTTTTCACTTTTGTAACCTGCTGCCCAGTGGTTATATTGGGGTTGATGTATTTTTTGTGATCTCGGGATTTTTGATTACAAAAATTATTTTGAAGGAACAACAAGCTGGGCAATTTAGTTTTGTTAATTTTTATACCAGAAGAATATTGCGAATTTTTCCCGCTTTATTTGTCATGCTTTTTGTAAGTTTTATTTTTGCCGCGCTTACTCTTGCAACAAAAGACATGATTTGGTTCACACGGAGCCTTCATTATTCTTCGCTGCAAATATCCAATTTTTTCTTTCAGAGAACAGTTAATTATTTTGATGCTAATGAAGGTTTTGAGCCGCTTGTTCACACTTGGTCTTTAGCAGTTGAGGAGCAATTTTACTTACTGATGCCCGCCATCGCAATTTTTTTATTACGCTTTAAAAATAAAAGAAATTTGGCTTTTTACGGCATAGTTATTTTGTCATTAATCTCTCTTACTCTAAGCCAAATCATGGTTTTTGCCAATCAAAAAATTGCTTTCTTTTCTATTGTTTCAAGATTTTGGGAACTTGGAATTGGCTGTTTGATTGCCTTTGGTAAAATAAATATTTCTTCCAGCAAAACCAATAATTTACTTTCGCTTCTTGGTTTGGCTCTGGTTTTGCTTTCTAGCGTTGTAATAAATTATTCTTATTTTCCCGGTTTAATCGCTCTCATTCCTTGCGTTGGAGCGGCGTTGATAATATTAAGCGGGGAAAAAAATCACCAAACTTTTGTAGGTAAATTGCTATCTGGTGGATTTTTTGTTTTTATCGGAAAAATATCTTACTCCTTATATTTATGGCATTTGCCGCTTCTAACCATTTACAAAAAATATAAAGGTGTTTCGCAATTAAGCCTGACAGAAAATTTAATTTTAATCGCGATTCTGGTAATAATTTCAGTCTTATCTTGGAAATTCATCGAGCTGCCTTTTAGAAGAAAATATGCCTCTTTCAAAACGGGGCAAAACAAAATCAAACATCCATTTTTTGGTGCGGCAATTTGCATTTTGTTTCTTACGACGCTTTCCACCATTTCACAAAAAACCAATGGCTTAAGTTTTAGATTGGAAAAAAGCGACTTGCTTATGCAGCAAAATTTGGATCAATATGCTGAATTTGAAAAGAAATGTGGCGTTGGAAAAAACAGCACGCCATTTCCTGATATTGACAAATGTGTAATTGGCAAAAACCAAAAAGAATATGAAGTTGTGGTTTTGGGAGACAGCCACGCTGGCCATTATTCTTCAGCAATTACAAGTTGGGCAGAAAAGCGCGATTTGTCGGTGATGTCTTTTTATCTTTTTTTATGTCCGCCAATAATTTCTGATGAGCAAGATTTGGCAAAACAAAAATGCCAAGATTATCGGCAAAAAATTAAGCATATTTTGCAAAACAATAATCATATAAAATATGTTTTTTTGGCAGGCAGATGGCATGATATTTCCGACTTCGATTTGTTTAAAAAACAAATTAACGATACAATTAAATATGCTGCTTCATTAAACAAAAAAGTAATCATTATGGGGGCAATTCCAGACTCTAGATTTGCAAAAATGGAAGTTAGTCCTCTGGAATGTTTGGAAAGCAAATTAACTCCTCTGCAAAAATTATTCCCCGCAGCAAATCAGAATTGTTCCAGCCTTCCGCTGCAAAGATTCTCAAAGCAGCTTGAATATGAACGAGTAATTAACGAAGTGGCCTCAAAATATAAAAATGTTACTTATTTCGATCCTTTTAAAAATATGTGCGATGACAAAAATTGTTACTTTGTTAAAGATGGAAAGCTGCTTTACGCTGACAAAGATCATCTAAACGCTAATGGCGCAGAATATATTAAGGAATTTATGAATTTTAGATGATGATTGTTTTTTTGATGTGGAAACTTTTTTGAGATTAAATTTTATACTGTGCAAATCCTCACCATCTTGAATATCTCTACCAGCTTGAGTGCTCCAAACTTTAGGATGAGTTTTTCACTTATTAGAATTTAAAACTAACTCTTTTCGTAAGAGCATTTTTTGTTAAATTTAAATAATTGTTATTAACAAACCATTCCCCTAATTCATCATAAATTACTAAATAAATTTGGGCTTAGATTAATAATCATTTAACTTAACAGAAGTGTATCTGGCGTTAGAATTACAATTTTTCAACCTTAAATTGAAATTTATTGTTATTTTATTTTCTAAATATACCAAATTTCTCTCAATTTTGAAAAGCCTTTTTAGACTAAACTACTAAAGCTTTTTAGAATCTTTTTTTTACTAAAGAAACTTTGGTAGGAAAAGAATTATAGATCCTTATGTTTGGTCTATATTTGTTCTTCTTGTGATTTTTTATAAAAATAATTCTGAGGTTTTTGCTATGAAAAACAATCCTCCTAAAATTGTAGGAAAAGAAAATATTTTAGACATCGATCGCGAAGTTGCCCAAATTACCGCAAAAATTAAGCCAGACCATTCATTGGAGAAAGAATATTTAAATACCAAACACAAAAATTATGTTGCCCAAATTACTGTGGTGGAGAATTTTTATCATTCTGCAGATGAATTATTAACAGATTCAGAAGAATCTAACAGAAGCGCAACTCCTTATCAATCACACAAAACTGATACCCCTTCTTCAAGAACTTCACCTGTTGATTCGGATAACTTATCTGACCAAAAAGAACAAAGACGTAAAAAACCCGGCTATTGTATTGTTTCTTAAATAATATTTGGTCTCTGCTTTTACTTTTGGTTGCCAAAGTTTTTTTCTACTTCAAAAACATTGTTTTTTATAACATCAATTTTTGCCTTTTTGCTGTAAATCTTATTTATAGCCTTGATTAAAGCGGTGGCATCACTTCCTGAAATATAGCTTTTAATCATAAATGATTCTTTTGATTGGCATTTTTTTGGTAGAATCTGCGATCTTTTTTTAAATGAAGATTCTAAACGTTTATTAACATCGCTCATTATTTCATTCGTAAAAAGTTCTCCTTGAGAAAAAATTTTTACCGCTTCATTTCCTTGCTTTGCAAAATATTCTTTAATGTCTTTTTTAAAATATGGAAAATGGGTACAAAAAAGCCCCACTGACTTAACCTGTTTGATTTTTTCTTCGCCATATTCTTCTAAAAAAGCTGCAAGTTCTAAATCAAAATCTTTCTTGATTTGTTCATCAATTTCTGAGGTTTCAATATTTTTTACCCAATCTTTTGGACTCATTGTTACAACATCAAAATTCTTGTTTAATTCTTGTTGATACACGCCTGATTTTATGGTAGCGGGAGTTGCGAATATCGCGATTACATCGCCTTTTTTAGATTCTTTACTTATGGCATCTGCAGAAGTTTTTACCATTGTAATAAAGCCAGAATTTGGATATTTTTTCTGCAGAATTTTTGCGTGATAATTTGTTAAATTTGCTGATGCGGTGTTGCAGGCGAGAATATTAGTATGACGATTTGGCTTACTGAGAACATAATCAGACATTTTAAAGGTTAAGTCTGATATTTTGTCTGATGATTTTTTGCCGTATGGAGCATTGGCAGTGTCTCCATAATGTTCTATCTCAAATTTTACTGCATATTTTTTTTCATAATTGCGCAAATTTTTGGTAATTTCTTTCAACGAATCTAAAGCAAAAATTGCCCCACCGATTCCTGAATCTAGGTAAGAAATATAATAGTTATCGTCTTCTTTGCGAATCTCGTCGCAGCTTTGGCAATAAGCGTTAAATGAAATTAGAAATAATAAAATGACGAAGGTGCAAATTTTCATATTTATCTGAATTTATTGGTTAATAAATCAGCCAAAAAAGCACATTACCTTTGATTTGACAAAGGAGTTTTTTTGCTTCTAATATGAGAAAAACTCATAATTTAACCCTTATGTCTCATTTGCATACGAGAAGTGATCCCGACTTGTGTCGCGTTTCCTTATCCCGAAGGGATAAAGGACTAATTTTAAATAGCATGAAGTATAAACTACCTCCTTTAAACGCTCTAAAAGTTTTTGAATCTGCAGCAAGAAATTTAAGTTTTACTAAAGCGGCTGAAGAACTTTTTATTACTCAAGGAGCTGTTAGTAAGCAGATAAAAATTCTTGAGGAATATTTGGGATTTCCTTTATTTAAAAGAGTTTACAAAGGATTAACTCTAACAAAAAAAGCTGAAGAATATTACCAAAATATTTATCCCGCTCTTGATTCAATTAGAATTTCAACACATTTAATTGGCAAAAAACATGCGAAGAACAATATTTTAAGCATTGATACCCTGCCTTCTTTAAGCTCTTATTGGCTTATACCGCGCTTGCAATCATTTAAAGAAAAAAACCCAGATATAGAATTAAACATTGTTGGTGGCAGTGGAGAAATTGATTTTTCAAGAACAAAAGCCGATGTTGCGATTAGATCTTCAGACAAAGAAATTAAAGAATTAGAAAGTATAAAATTAATGGATGAAGAGATGTTGATGATTGCCAATTCATCCATCGCCAAAAAAATTAAAACCATTAAAGACATCGCTAAATTCAACATACTTGATCATAGCGATCGCCCAAATGATTTAAAAAATTGGATGAATTTAGTGGGTTTAAAAAATGTTAATCCCCAAAATAAAATTAAATTTGAACATTTTTTTATGGTGATTGAAGCTGCAAAACAGGGCTTGGGTGTTGGATTCGTTCCTAGTTTTATGTTAAGTTCTTTATTAAAAAGCGGGGAATTAGTGAATGTGTTAAATATAAAGCATAAAACCAATTTTTCATATTTTCTTTTATATCCAAAAGAAAATATGGGTAGCTCCAAAATTAAGGTTTTTCATAATTGGTTATTAAATATAGCAAATAACAAATCTTAGAAAAACATCAACTCGTTAAATAGTTTGGTTATTTTTACTATTTACTACTTTTGGTTGAACTTGATTCGCCTCTTCTCGCAAATTAAATTTTACACTTGGTTTGTATTTACCAACTTCTGAATCAAGAGCCTTATCAATTTCATTAAAAGTTCTTCTGGCGAGAGACCCATTTCTTTCACATCCTTACCATCTAACGCTTCATCTATTCTTTTCATTAAAACTTCTTTTCTAGTTTTTGGCCTAGGAGGAAGTTGCAAAGATGAAGCTTTATATTGCTCTTCTTCTAATTTTTCCCCAACTTCAGGATTATTATCAGAATCAATCAAAATTTTAAGATTTGAATTATCTTCTTTTAGCCCCTGTGGATCTGGATATATGTTTTCATCTATTTGCGATCCAGATTGCTCTTCTTCTAATTTTTTCTCAACTTCAAGATTATTATCAGAATCAATCAAAATTCTAAGATTTGAATTATCTTCTTTTAGCCTCAGTAGAGTTGGATATATGTTTTTATCTATTTTCGATCCAGAAATATCAAGTTCTGTGATTGAAATTGGATTACTTTTATTTACTCCTGAAAGCGGATGATTTCTACCTTCTCCAAAAATAAAATTTTCAATTACCGCTATTTCCACCATACCCAAATTATTATTTTTAAGAGTAAGTTTTGTTAATTTTGGAGATCTATTAACAAAATTAATTAATTTGTTTAATGGATCTTGCGCTGATTGATCTAAACTTAAATCATATCCAGAAATTTCTAGAGATTGAAGATTTGAAAATTTTCCTGCTATTTGCTCAAGACCATTAATAAGAGTTTCTGTTTTTTGTCTTAAAGTTTCTTTGCTAGGTTTTGGATTACAAAAAATAATTTCTGTTACACCTAAATCTAATCTTTGTTGTAAATCATTAATGGTTCTGCTCTGACTTCCACCATTATTTCCATCGCAAGTTACTGCGGCTGTTTGTTGCTGTGATTTATAAAAAATACTTTTCATTTTTTGATTAAAAATTAGTTAATAATTCTTGTTTTTTCTACGGCACCAACGCTTGGAACTTCTACTGCTGGAGTTTCAACCTTCTTTTTTGGGGAGTTAATTTTTTTAGATGTCGTCTTTTTTGATTTTATTTTGTTAGTCTTTTTTGTTTTTTTGGTATTTACAGATTTTGGTTTTTTTTCTTTTAAAGCCTGAGATTTTGAGCTAGTTTTTAAATTGTATTTGGTGCTTTTTGCCTGTGATTCTTGGCAATAACTATTCATTAAAATTATTGCCAAAATAACTAAAAAATATGATCTCATGTTTTTTTCTTAATCTAAAGCTCTTGCAACCGCTGCAAGAAAATCTTTTTTATTAATTGTTTTTTCTAAATTATAATTTGCTCCACTATCAAAAGCTTTTTGCACTGTTTCTTTGTCAGAAGAAGCCATTAAAGCGATGATTGGAATAGTTTGATAATTTTTAAATTTCTTAAATGAATTGCCTAAACGAATTTGTTTAATTGCTTCGTAGCCATTCATTACTGGCATTTCGCCATCCATTAAAATTAAATCAAATTTTTGTTTATCAAGCATTTCTAAAGCCTCTAATCCATTTTCGGCGTGTTTTACTTCATAGCCAAAATCGCGAAGTATTTTAGAAGTGATTTTGATATTAACAGGATTGTCTTCAACCAATAATATTGAAGCAGATTTCTTGTGAATAATTTCTTCAGAATCTTTTATTTTTTCTTCCACAATTCCTTCATAGCTATCGAACAATAATTTGATTGTTGTGCCAACTCCTTTTTCAGATTCAATGCTAATTTTACCATTATGTAGTTTAATTAGTTTTAAGGTAATTTTCATACCAATTCCGTGCGAATCTAGGTTCTTTATTTGTGACTTATCAATTTCCTTACCTTGTCCAGATAATAGCATTTTGATTTCTTCTTCTGTCATTCCAATACCGCTATCTTTGATGGTAATGCAAATTTTTTGTTCTTTTGGCAAGTAGGAAACACTAATTAAAACCGTTGTTTTTTCTAAACTATATTTGATGGCATTGGTTAAAAGATTAACCAAAATTTGCTTCATGCGCCTAACATCACATTGCAATTTGGGCAAATTATTTTCGATTTTCGTCTCCAAAACCACATTGTGACGAATTGCCAAACCTTTATTTAACAGTAAAATACGACTGATCATCTCAGAAATATCACACAAACGCATTTTATCTAAAACAAAATCTCCTGTTTCTTGTTGATTGGTATCAAGCAAATCTTCAACAAAATGCAACAACTCTTCAGATTGGTCGGTAATTGTTTCAAGCATTTTTTTATCTTCGCTTTTTAGAAACTTGGATTGTTTGTCAGACTCAAGAATTAAATTACTCAATCCAAAAATTCCAAAAACGTAGTTTTTAATATCGTGAGAAGATTTTGAAAGAAGATCAGCTTTAGCTTCATTAGCTTTTAACAACTGCTCATTTGACATTTCAAGCTTGTGTAAAAGCTCTTCTTCTCGTTTTAAAATATCCTTAACTAAATTTAGGGTTAAAAACAAACTGGCGAATTCTTTGCGCTCAGGTTTTTCAATGTTAAAATCAAACTCTTTCTTAGAAATTTTTAGAGCTAATTTTGATAAATTATGAACTGGTTTTACAATTTTTTGATAAATTATCTGGAACAAAATCGTTACTAAAAACAGCAAAAACAATACTAGCAAAGATTGCTTAACAAGAATATTGAGAAGAGTTTGGTGCGATTTTTCTTTATTATAAAAAAGTATAATTTTTAAAGGTGAATCTTTGATATTTTGTAAATACACAAAACCACTATCTTTATCTAGGATTTTTTGTGCTTTAATAAACTTTCCGTTGTTGTTAAGATTATTATTATCATCAGCAGTAATTTTTGATGCCTCGTTTTTGGCTAGTTCATAATCTTCTGATTCAATATTAACCGAAGAAAAAGCAACTTTGTTTTTATGAATTACAGCAAAACTAAAAGTTTCATTACCAATAACTTTTTCTAATTTTGCCAATATTCTCTCAATATCCAAACCAAAAACCAATGTTCCCAAATAAATATTTTGATTAGAAAAAACACCCATTCCAACTGGAATTAGAAATCTTCCCGACAAAGCTCCAATTACTGGCTCACCAAAAACAATATTGTTAGAAGACTTAGAAGTGATTTTTAAATAGTCGCGACTCGATAAATCTATTGGATTTTTTAAAACTCCGCCAACTCCATCAACCAAAAGTTTATTCTCTTTATCTATCCATGAAAAAGCATTCCAAGCAATGGCGATATCCACCTGATTATTAACATTACCAACAAAAGATGCTAAGATTGATCCAACTTGTTTTTTTGAATCAGAATTATCAGGAATGTTCTTAATTTGCTTAGTTGCGTAAAATAGCTGATATTTTAGGTAATCTACATTGTAGATAATTGATTTTTCTACTTGCTGAGCTGCGTAAGTTGATTCTTCTTTGATATTATTTTTTTCTTGATTTAGAGAAAATTTAATAAAAGTAACACCAACTAAAATCATCAAAACCAAAGATATTTTATAAATTAAAACAAACTCTTTGGTTAATGTTGAGTTAAATTTAGATCTTAGTTTTTTAATGAACTTATTTTGCATTTTATTTGCCTTTATATTTTTGGTGAGAATTACCTAATTTTTCTACTGACCTTACCTCAATACCACCTTCTTCATAATCATTTTTAGAATTATTTTTTTCTTCATTTCTTCTGATGGTTTCTTTGTCAATTTCTAATTTTGCAGCTTTTGCCATTGATTGAGATGGATCAATCAATTCATACTCTGCAAGCTCTAAATCAGAAAATGGTAGTGGTAATTCTGTACAGCCAAGAATTACTTTGCGGTAACCATGTTCTTTTCTCATTTCTTTGACCACAGAAATGATATTTCTTTTAGCCCGCTCTAAATCTCCCGATTTTACATCAAAAATAGATTCCAAAATTTTTGAGTGATTTTCTTTAGATGGAATAAAGAACGGCCCTTGATCTGGATAATCTTTGCGTAATTCTTCGTAAAGCCCAACTTGTCCTTCTGGCAAATCAATTCCTACTGTTCTGCTAGTGCCAATCAAAATAAACCCTTCTTCATTAACATTTGAATCTAAAACTGATTTTCGAATATCAACAACCTCTTGACCTGTTAAAATAATTTTATCCAAATTTGTGTGAGCTGTATTACATGGAAGTGTAATTATCTTGATTTTCATGCTTTTAAGAAAAAGAGCTACCGCCTTATAATGATCAATATATGAAGGACCTTTTCCTATCTCAAATAAATGCTTTCCTGGAGCACTATTAACACTACAATGAACAAATGGCGTACTGGTTTCTGCCAATGCTTCTGCAAAACACGCACTTGCTAATGGTCCAGCTCCACCAATAATTCCCACGGTGGGGTTTTTTAAAATTGGATATCCTCCAAGACTTTCTTCTTTGGCAATTCTTTTATTTCGACCTCGAACATCTTCTTGAATTTTTTTAAACATCTCGTTTTCATCACCATGAAACAAAATATCTGGTCTTATTGGCTTGGTATTTAAACAATATTTAAAAACTTCTGCTGCGGTTTCTTTAGGTGATTTTACAATTGAAAATACTGGTAGATGAAAACGTTTTTCTAAATCTTGCGTGATGGTTGAATTTTTTGTATTCCCAGCAAAAATAATAACATCACTTCCGTAAGCTCTACAAATCCTAAGCTGATCCTCTATTCCTCCTACTTTATCAGTTTTAATGCCAACACCAATAGTTTCGGGGAACTGTTGATCTTTCGTAAGATCATTTTCATTTCCATACATAACGAATTGTTTATTTGTAATAGCAACTAGATTTGGATTAAGACCAATTATACCTATGGTTGGTTTCCATTTATCAGGATTTTCAACAAGAGATTGTTTTGGAAATCTCAATCTTTTTTGAATAGCCGTTATCATTGATGAAAATCTATTTTCTAATACCATTTACCTATTGCCTTTTTTGTTTGAGTTAAAACCTATCTACCAATACTTTTATCAACTGTCTTTACAACCTCTTTTGTTGGTGATGGCGAATTTGAAGGCTTATCGTTATTGTTACTAAAGATATCCAACACAACATTTGTAAAAAATTCTGTAGTTTGAGGAGATAATAAAATTTTTGCCGCCATTGTTGCAATTGCTCTTGATTGTATTCCTGAAGAAAGACGAGATGGATTTTCTAAAAAATAGTTTTTTGTTTTATTCATCGCTTCAAGAATAGTTTTTTCATTAAATGATTCTGCCATTTTAATTCCAATATTGTGGAGTGGAGAAGAAAACGCTCCAACAACTCCAGCCCTTGCAATGTCATTTGGCATTCCTTGCGATTCTTTATTAATTTCGCTCCAAACCAGTAGATTGCGAAATAAAAAAGGTACAAATGATTTTGAAGTCATTTTTAACAAATCTGTTTTTTCAACATTCACTCCCAATTTTTGCATTGTTTTTATTGAGCCATTCAATTCAAGAGGAACACCAATAAAGGTATCAATTCCAGCAGCAGCAAAATTTATTTGAAATTTTGATGCTTCTTTTTCTTCAAGCTCTTTGCGAATATGTAAAATTGGATAAGTAACTAACGAATTGTAAGCAACTCGAGAAGAAATACCATTAAGAAGATTAGGTTTTGCGGTATCTACAGAAGAAGTTTTATTATAAAGAGAAAAAAGTCCAAAATTATGGGCAATTTGTCTGTTAACAATATTCAAAGCTATTTGAGCCATTTTACTAAAATTTTCAGACATGGTTTTTGCTTCTACATCTGTTATTTGTCTTACATCAACATAATCAACTGGCTGAGTATCGTTCGTTTTATTGTCAGGCATTTTAGCTTAATTTTTTTAGATAAATTCCTAAGACATTATTGTTTTCAAACATCTCTCCAACTTGTTTGAAACCGTATTTTTCGTGAAACGAAATAGATATTTGATTAAGAAATGGCTGATGAACAATTCGGCAAATAACGTGCGAATAACCGCGAGATTTTGCTTCGTCAAACATTGAAAACAATAATTTTGAGCCAATATTTTTTGCCTCAAATCTTTTTACAATTTGTTTGTGATAAAAAAACTTTCCACCTGCAATTTTGTTCAGACTTGGTACATACAAGTCAAAATCAAATCCTGACTCAATAACATCACAACCAGTTAAATATCCCTGAATATTTTCGCCTTCTTTTGCAACAAATACCAAGTGTTTAACTTGGTTTGACAACATTTTTTTTACATCTTCTTTTGTTAGTTTTCTAATCAAGAAACCTTGGTTGGAAAAATCATTGGAACTCATTTTATCGCGATTATTTTCAACTAAATTTTGCGCACAAATTTCAATCATTTGCGAAATTTCAAAATCAGTTTGTGGGATAGTTATTTGAGTCATTTTGATTAAAAGAAATTTGAGCCAACTCACAAACTTTTGAAATAATAGAGTTGGTTAAAAGACGAGCCTGAGCAGGAATTTTTATTGAATCGTCACCTAAAACAAGCAAATCCTGATTTGTAAGTTTTTGCAATTTTGACAGATTAAAAATTTCAGAAATATTTTTGCCAAAATGTTTTTGAAAAACCGAATTATCAATTCCATCAAAAAGTCTTAAGCCTGATAAAATCAACTCTTCTAACAATTCTTGTTGTGAGATTTTTTCTAATTTTTGAATTCCCGCGCCAAAATCTTCAACTTTTTTTAACCAAGAATTTGGCTCTGAAAGCATGGTAATTGCTGATCTTTCTTTTTCTTTCTCAAAATAAATTCTTGAATGCGCCCCTGCTCCAATTCCCAAATAATCACCACCTTGCCAATAAGTTAAATTGTGGCGGCATTCAAAAGTTTTTTTTGAATAATTTGAAATTTCATAAAGCTTAAATCCAGCTTCAGAAGTTATTTGGTTGGTTAAATCATAAAAATCTGCCGCTAAATTTTCGTCAGGAATTTCGAACTCTTTACGCAAAAATTGAGAATAAAATTTTGTGCCTTTTTCAATTGTGAGCTGGTAAAGCGAAAGATGTTTTGTTCCAAATTCAATTGCTTGTTTTAGCTCTTCTTCCCACGATTTTAGGCTTTGATTTGGTCTTGCGTAAATTAAGTCAAAAGAAAAATTATTAAAAATTTTTGCTGCAGTTTTGATTGTTGAAATTGCCTCTGAACTTGAATGCTCTCTTCCCAAAAATTTTAGATCTTGGTCATTTAAAGCCTGAATTCCAATGGACAGACGATTAATTCCAACTTTTTTTAAATCTTGAAATTTTGATGCTTCGAATGAAGTTGGGTTGGCTTCTAAGCTTATTTCGCAATCATCAGTTACTTGCCACAAATTTGTGATTTTCTTTAAAATTCCTTCAACCAAAGAAATTGGCATTAAAGATGGTGTGCCGCCACCAAAAAAAATTGTATTTACTTTTCTTTTACCAATTTTAGCAGCAAAAAAGTCTAATTCTTTTTCGTAAGCACGCAAAAAATCTTGGTGATTTATTTGCTTGCGCACATGCGAATTGAAATCGCAATAAGGGCATTTTGACTTGCAAAATGGGTAATGAATGTAGATGGATAAAGAGTTTAGCACTTTTAGCTTGATCTAATTTTTAGTTTGAGAAATGTTATCAATTCTCTTCTTTTTTTAAACACTCAAAAATAAATAAAATGTTACAAATCGCCATTGTTGTTTTTCGTGAGATTTTAGAAATTTCATTAATCCTTGGAATTTTAACCGCTGCAACAAAAGAAATTTCTGGATCAAGAAAATGGATTTTAGGTGGACTAGGTCTTGGGATTTTTTCTTCAATTTTATTAGCTTTATCAACTGATAAAATCTCAGAAAGCCTTGACGGACTTGGTCAAGAATTTTTTAACGGTCTAATAATGCTTGCAACAGCAACAATGATTGGTTGGACAGTTTTGTGGATGCAAAAACACGCCAAATCGCTTTCTGGCGAATTAAAACATTTAGGAAATTCAATCAGACATGGCTACAAACCAGCCTATGTTTTGCTTTTTGTAGTTTTTCTTTCTGTGCTTCGTGAAAGTGCAGAAATCGTGTTATTTACCTACAGCTACTACATTTCAGGCAGCACTTTTTACGAAATAACTTTAGGCTTAACTGCCGGAATTTTATTTGGATCTGCGGTTGGATTAGCTCTTTATTTTGGTTTGATTAAAGCTTCTGGAAAATATTTTTTTAGCATTACCACTTGGCTTTTAGTATTTTTTGCCGCAGGAATTTCTGCTCAAGGAATTGGTTTTTGGATTAATGCTGAAATTGTTTCTCCTCTAGGAAATCCTGCGTTTGATATTTCAGAAACTCTTTCTCAACAAAGTTTATTGGGCAAAATTTTACACATCTTTTTTGGCTACAACGACCAACCCGCTGGATCACAATTAATCGCCTATTTCGGAACTTTATTTGCTTTAATTTTTGGTTTGAAAGTTGCTAAAAAAATGTAACTAGCAATTACAATTTCTTTGCCGCCTCAATTGCAGCGTAGCTTATTACTGCTGAAGCACCAGCTCTTTTAAAGGCAATTAAACTTTCAAAAAGTGCAGCGTCAAAATCAAAAGCACCGTTTTGGGCGGCAAACTTTAGCATCGCATATTCACCACTCACTTGATACGAAATAATTGGCAATTGAAACTTCTCAGCAGCTTTGGTCACAATATCTAAATAAGGCATTCCCGGTTTAACAATTATCATGTCGGCACCCTCAGCAACATCCATTTCAATTTCACGCATTGCTTCAGAAGAATTTCT
Organism: uncultured Rhizobium sp.; assembly: GCA_964461905.1. Lineage (GTDB taxonomy): Bacteria > Pseudomonadota > Alphaproteobacteria > Rickettsiales > UBA1997 > UBA2645. Next base: position 31,288 of record CAYWVI010000007.1, read on the forward strand.
AAAATCCATTTGGTAGGTTTTTTTATCAGATTTTAATTTTACTGCCGAACCAACCGCGTGGCGAAAAGGCCCGTAAAAACTTGAAGCGTATTTAGCAGCGTAAGACATTAAATTAACATTCACCAAACCAGCATCTTCTAATGTTTCGCGAATTAAGGCAATTCGTCCGTCCATCATGTCGGAAGGTGCCAAAATGTCGCAACCAGCTTTTGCTTGTACCAAAGCTTGCTGACACAAAACTTCAATTGTTGCGTCATTTAAAACGTAACCAGATTTGTCAATTATTCCGTCGTGACCGTGAGAAGTGTAAGGATCAAGTGCAACATCAGCAATCACACCAATATCTGGCACAGCATTTTTAATTTCAGAAATTGTCCGACAAATTAAATTTTTTGAATTTAGAGCTTCTTTACCATTGGCATCTTTTAACTTTTGATCAATTGCAGGAAACAGCATTAAAGCAGGAATACCAAGGCTTTTTGCCTCTTTGGCTTTTTTAACAATTTTGTCGATTGAAAAGCGTGAAACATCTGGCAAATGAGCAATTTTTTCTTCCTTGTTTTTACCTTCAATTACAAAAAGCGGCAAAATTAAATCACTGGGCGCAATATTATTTTGCGCTGTTAAATTACGAATCCAATCTGATTTTCGATTGCGACGTAAACGTGTTTGCGGAAAGAAAGATGTCATTTTGAAATTGGCTAAATAAGAATTGATTAATCAACAACAATCTTTTTCTAAAGAATTCAAACTCTCAACATGAAAAATATCTTAGAAGAAATTTACCAACACAAATTAGTTGAAGTTCGCAACCGCAAAAAACAACTTTCTGTTCAAGAAATTTGTGCAAAAACAAAATGTTTAGAAAAGCCAAAAGATTTTTTTGGCGCATTAAAAGCAAAAGACGAAAAAGCTGAAATTGCTTTGATTTGCGAAATTAAAAAAGCCTCACCTTCGCACGGTTTAATTCGTGAAAATTTTAATCACCTAGAAATTGCCAAAAGCTACTTTGAAGCAGGAGCTACCTGCCTTTCAATTTTAACTGATGAAAAATATTTCCAAGGTAAAAATGAATATTTACAAGAAGTTCGTTTGGTAAATACATTACCTATTTTGCGCAAAGATTTTATTGTCGACACCTACCAAATTTACGAGGCTAAAATGCTTGGTGCCGACTGTATTTTACTAATTGTTGCAATGCTTGACGACGCAAAATTACAAGAACTTGAACAATGCGCTTTTGATTCTGGTTTGTCGGTTTTAATTGAAGTTCACAACGAAGAAGAGTTGCAACGCGCTTCAAAACTTAAAAGCAAATTGCTTGGTATTAACAATCGTAATTTAAAAACTTTGCAGGTTGATTTAAAAACTTCGCTGCTTTTGTCAGAGCAAGTTCCAAGCGATTACGTTTTAATTTCTGAAAGCGGCATTAAAGACGCTTTAGACATTGAGTTATTGCAACAAGCAGGCATTAATTGTTTTTTAATTGGCGAGCATTTCATGCGCCAAAAAGATATTGTACGAGCTGTTAAAGAAATTCTAATCACAACAAAAAATGTTTAAAATCGCAATTATTGGTCGTCCAAATGTTGGCAAATCAACGCTTTTTAATAAATTAGTAGGCAAATCAATTGCCATTACCGACGACACTCCCGGTGTAACGCGCGACCGCAAAGAATCTCGCGCAAAACTTGGCCCACTTGAATTTGTGGTAATTGACACTGCTGGTCTTGAAAATCAAATTAACGATTCAAGTTTAGAACAAAGAATGGTTGAACAAACTGAGTTGGCAGTTTCTGACGCTGATTTGTGTTTATTTGTGGTTGATCGCAAAGACGGCGTTACAAAGCAAGATCTACATTTTGCTAATTGGCTTAGAAGAATTGGCAAAAAAACAATTTTGCTAATCAATAAATGCGAAAATTTAAACGAAGAAGTTTTTGAAAGTGAATATTACCGCCTTGGCTTTGGCAAGCCAACTGCCATTTCTGCCGAACACAAACTTGGCTTTGGCGATCTTTACGACGTAATTGCTCCAGAAATTGCTGAATACGAACAAAAATTTGGTGAAGCTGCTTTGGAATTAGAAGATGAAAAATCAGATTTACAAATTGCAATTGTGGGCAAACCAAATGCTGGCAAATCAACTTTTTTAAATAAACTTCTTGATTCAGATCGTTTAATTACTGGCCCTGAAGCTGGAATTACTCGTGATGCAATCGCTATTGATTGGCAATTTCAAGACAAAAAAATTCGCCTAATCGACACGGCTGGAATTAGAAAAAAAGCCAACATTACTCAAAAATTAGAAAAGCTCTCAAGCCTTGACAGCTTTCGTGCTATTCGTTTTGCTCAAGTGGTAATTTTGTTGATTGATTGCAACTCTTTGCTCGATCACCAAGACGTTGCTTTGGCTGGCGAAATTTTAAAAGAAGGTCGTGGTTTAGTTTTTGCAATTAACAAAATTGATTCAGTCAAAGGCGACAAAGAAGTTTTTTTGCGTGAAGTGCGCAAACAAATTCAAACAGTAATTTCTGGAGTTGAAGGAGTGCCAATTGTTGGCGTGTCGGCAAAAACTGGTTACAATGTGCAAAAATCCGTGGAATTCGCGCTTAAAACTTACGAACAATGGCAAACCTACATTCCAACCAGCAAGCTACAAGATTGGCTCAAACAAGCTGAAAGCACACACGCACCAAAGCTTTTCAAAGGCAAAGCAATTAAACTTAAATACGCTACACAAATTAAAAAACGTCCACCAACTTTTGCTGTATTTACAAATCACATTAAGCCTTTGCAAGGCAGCTACGAACGCTATTTAATGAATTCTTTGCGTGAATATTTTGATCTTCACTTAACACCAATTCGTTTAGTTTTAAGAAAAAGTGAGAACCCTTTTTCTGACAAAAAAGAGAAAACTTTTTCAAAAAAAACTCACGTTAAGAAAAAGTAATTGATTGGCAGTTTTGTATCTTAAAAGCTACGTTAGTAACACACCCTACGCTGGACCCCTAAGCTGGACTGGGTTTATAACCCAGTCCACATGTTCATGTAAAAATTAACTCGTGTTTGAACATTTGGACGGGATTACAAATCCCGTCCAGCACGAGGAAAAAGTAATTTTTTATTTGAGATTCCAACCCAGTAAAAAATATTTGATTATTGTATCTTATAAACTACAATGATTTCACACCACCTAAATCAACCAAGTAAAAACATGTTAATTCACCAATACGAGGTAGAAATTTTTACCAAAAGAACCCTTTTCTGAATGGTTTCAGAATTTTAGCAGAGACATTCAAGCAAGAATTATTTCAAGGATAAATCGAATAAAAAATGGAAACTTCGGAGATTACAAAAATCTTGGTGACGGAATTTTTGAATTAAAAATAAATTTCGGAAGTGGCTACAGAATTTATTTTGGCAAAGATGGAGACAAGTTAATAATTCTACTTTTTGCTGGGAACAAAAAGACGCAAAGCCAAGATATTCAAAGAGCTAAAGACTATTGGCTTGAATACAAAAGCAATAACTAACCTTGTTAAAATTATGAAAAATAAAAAAAACAAACACAAAAATTTTGACAAATTTGTTAATGAGCAACTAACGAAAGATCGACTTTTAGCGGATGAATTGCTGGAACAGGCTTTGCAAGAATATCAAGAAGATGGGGATGAGAAAGCTTTGTTAATCACTCTAAAGCAAGTGACTTTGGCAAAATGCGGATTTCAGGAATTAGCAAATAAAACCGGATTATCTAGAGAAAGCCTTTACAAAACCTTGTCCAGCCAAGGAAACCCAAGAATGACAACTCTTAAAAAAATATTAGAGGCTTTGGACTACAGGTTGTATTTTCAACATATTTAGCCGCGAAATAATTTCTCAAAACAAACTCACCAACTTCACCTAAGCTGGACCCCTAAGCTGGACTGGGTTTGTAACCCAGTCCACATGTTCATGTAAAAATTAACTTGTGTTTGAACATTTGGACGGGATTACAAATCCCGTCCAGCGCGAGGAAAAATAGCTTAAAAGCTATTCAAAATCAGTAGGCAAAAGCGAATAATTTTTGCACCTTTCTGCGCTGTTTTCGAGTTAGCTGTTTAAATTTTTTGAGAAAAGATTTTATTACTAAAAAATTTCGCCATTTCCAAGTGGTTGCTTTTAAAATAAAATGCCAATCACTTACCGACATAAATTTCCAAACATTGTGACGATTGGATAAAATTTGAAAAAGTGAAATTCTCATAAAATGAGGAGCTAAGATTGAGCCAGAAAAATCAACATTAACCTCCAAAGGAAAATTCATCACCTGCCCTTTTTCGAAGTAATTTCTAATTCTTACCGCCAAGTCGTCACCAATAAATTTGGTAAAATCAACCCAAACATTTGGCCGCATATCGGCTTCAAAAAAATAAAATTTACCATCGTTTTTTGCCTTAATTGCTGTAATATTTACAAAACCATTCGCGCCCAAAGCGCGACCCAAATTTTGCATTTCTTGGAACAATTCTTGGTTACAAACTTCTGACAATTGCTTGTAAGTGCGCACTGAAGAAGGTCCAAATTCACAGACTGTTTTTTCGAACAGCGAATAACAAAAGTGGATCAATTTTTCATCCTGATAAAAAGCCGCTAAATCAGTTTCTTCACCTTCTATTTTTTCCTGTAACAAAACTGGCAAATTAAAAAACTTTTCTTCAATTTTTTTAATATCGTTTAAATTACGGCACTCAAAAACTCCGCTGCCACCACTAGAAAAATCAACTTTTAACATTAGTGGAAAACCTAATTCTTCTGCCGCAATAAGTGCTTGGGAGAGATCTTTTGCTATCACAAATTTTGGTGTTGAAACTTTATTTTGCGCCAAAATTTCTGATAAGTAAATTTTTGATCCAAGATGCAAAAAATTTTCTTTTTTTACAACCGGCAGCAACTTTAACTTTTTTTCTATTTCTAGGTCCGACTCTAAAATATTTTTTAAAGTTAAGTCGTCAAAAGGAACAACCAAAGAATATTGATCCAAATTGGTTTCAGAAATTTTTTGCAACATTCCTTCAAAATATTTTGTCTCAAAATAATTGGTTAAAAATTTTGATTTTCTTAACAAAGATTCTTTCAAAACAATTGCATCAACTTCAAAACCAGCGCGTGAGAAAATTGCTGGCAAAGCTTGTCCCAAATCTTTGTGAGCACCGATTATTAATATTTTTTTCCTCAACATTCTTTAAAAGAAATTATTAATATTTTTTAACCAAACCTAAATCCCTAAGCTGGACTTGGTTTGTAACCCAGTCCACATATTCATGTAAAAATTAACTTGTGTTTGAACATTTGGACGGGATTACAAATCCCGTCCAGCGCAGTGATAAGCAACGATTTTAAAGCTGACCAAATCGGGATCAATTGTTGCCAAAGTTAGAGTTTTGAGTTGCAGGATTTTTTTTCTGCCACTTATTCAGCTAACAATTTCTAATTTATTATTTCGTTATGGTTGTGGTTGGGCTTCTTCTTATTAATCTTTGCACCACTGGTTGCTCTATTTGGTTTTCTGGTTGCTCTCCTGTTGCTTGATCTTTTTTTTGCGTCAAATCATGCGGTGATTCTTGGTCTTGATTTCTGGCTTCGCGTTCACTTTTAAGTGATGTATATAGAGTGCGATTTGTATTCATCAGATCTTCTTCCGAATCAGGATGAAATAGATTGAAGGCGGTTATCAGATAAGTTAATGCCTGCTGTTGTTTATAAGTTTGCATGTCTTTGTTTCTGGAACTGTTGCCAGTTAAGTTATGATAATACCTATACATCCAGTAAGCTGCATTTGGGTTGACATTTTTAGTATTATTTGCGGCTTCCTCGATGTAAGATATCGCCACTTTATTCATTTCTTCGGTATGCTTCCCCCAGAGCTTCTATGCTCTTTCAAACAAATTTTCCCAGTCCTCTTTTTGTTTATAATCTTCGCAAGATTCTACTATTTCTGCAATTTTTTCATTACGATGCGAACCTTCTTTTTCTGGAAGGGTTTCAATTAACTTATTTAGAAAATAATTTTCATAATGTTCTTGTCGATTAAAAAGAACTTCTCCGATTTGTTTGTCGTTATCAAAATATGCATATCCATTTCTGTAAAGGTGGTACAGGGGCCAAAATATATCTTGCTGCTCCTGTTCTATTGCTTCATTTGTGATTCTTTCTACTTCTTGGTTAAATTGACCGCGATTTTTAATTCCAAGAAGATGTTTAAGTTGATCATGATTTTCAAGAAAGTCTTGAACTCGATAGTGTCTTTCAACAAGACCTTTAACAATAGCGTTTTTTATTTTTGGTTCTGAATTTTTGAATGACAGTTCTGTAGTTTGATTTTCTGAGGATGAAGTTTGATTTAAAGTTTGAACTGTATCCAATTTCTGTTCCTCTTCTTTTTTGTAATTTTGCTCATCAATTTGCTCATCAAGTGTTGTTCTTTCAGGATCTCGAAGCAGATAATGTTTTGGAAACGGACGTTTATTTTGGGGAGCTTGAGTTTCTCCAAGATACTCTTCAACTGGAGATTTGAAGGTTACTGTTTTTTTGTTTTTTGCTCCAGTGTCTTCTGTCGAGACTTCGGAATTAGTACGTTTTTTAGGAGGCATAAATTTTTTAATTGATGTTGGAAGTTGTTTGAAGATTTCTGATAATTAGATTGGTTTTAAATTCTGTTCTAATTTTTTAATTGTCTAGATCTGGCTTTGATAGAGCTTCGCAAGATCCAAAACCCAATTAGAAATTTCTTGCGTCAATTTTTTTGCGAATTTTTCGTAAATTTCTTGGTGGTAATTAATCAGCCATTTTCTTTCTGGGTAAGTCAACATTTTAAAATTAATCAAAGTGGGATCAATTGGCGCGAGAGTTAGAGTACGAAATTGTAAGAAATTTTTTTCCGCCACCTCTTCAACTAACATTAAATTTTCAATTCTAATTCCGTATTCACCCTCTTTGTAAAATCCGGGTTCGTTGGATAAAATCATTCCCGCTAAAAGCTCTTGATGGCTTCTTTTGCTAATTCCGCACGGCCCTTCGTGAACTGACAAAAAACTACCCACTCCGTGTCCAGTGCCGTGTTGGTAATCAAGTCCTGCGCGCCACAAATGTTCGCGTGCCAAAACATCAAGTTGCGCGCCAGAAGTGCCGCGCGGAAATTTTGCTCGCGCCAATGCAATGTGACCTTTCAAAACTCGGGTAAAATTTTCGACCATTTCTGCGCTTGGGTTTCCAACTGCAATTGTGCGTGTAATGTCGGTTGTGCCGCAAAAATCTTCGCCCAAATATTGTCCGCCAGAGTCGATTAAATAAAGCTCGTTAGACAAAAATGTTTTATTGGTTTTTTTGGTTGAATGGTAGTGAATTATTGCGCCGTTGCTGGCAAATCCTGAAATTGCTGCAAAACTTTCTGAAAAAAAACTTGGCGATTCTTGGCGAAATTCGAGCAATTTTTTTGCCGCTGAAATTTCGTCAGTTTTGCCACAATTGCTAAGCCAAAATAAAAATTTTGTTACCGCCAATCCGTCTTCTTCGTGAGCTTTAATTGCGCCAAAAATTTCGGTCGGATTTTTTTGTGATTTTATTAAATCAATTGGATCAAGTTTGTGAATTAATTCAAAATCAGCTTTTTTTAATTCGCTGTAAAGCCAGTGATTTGTAGAACTTTCATCAATTTGAATTTTTCTGATTTCTTTTTTTAGTGAGGGAATTTTTTCTTTAAAAAGTTCGAACTCGCCATTTTTAAACAAAATTGCGTAGGTCAAAAAAGTTGGGGTAAATTCTAAATCACGACCACGAATATTAAGCAGCCAACAAATGTTTTCTGGCTTGGTAATTAACAGCGCGTCAGCTTCTAAATTTTTTAAAACTTGAGAGATTTTGGTTTTTGAATCGCATCCAGAAATTTTGTTAGAAATGTTAAAATATTGCTTGGTTTGACCAGCTAAAACAAAAGATTTTTCAACTTCAATCAGCTCAATAAATGGATATTTTTTTGCAAAAGCCACGCTGGTTAATTTTGGATCAGCGGCAATCTTTGCGCCTTGAGGAAGAACTGAAAATAAAGGCGTTTCACTTAAGTTAAAAATTTCGAACTCATTTAGATCAAGCTGATTTTTTGCTTGTAAAATGTAGCGACCGTCAGTGAAAAAAAACGATTTTTCTTGCCCAAAAATCACCGTGGCATTTGAGCCAGTAAAGCCAGTTAAACTCTGGATTAGCTTTTTGTCTTCAGCTAAATATTCTGAAAAAAACTCGTCAGAATTTGGTAGCAAAAACCAGTCAATTTTCTGCTCCTTTAAAAAATTTTTCAGTTTTTTTAACATTTTTTATTAATTTGTTGTTTTAACCTACTTTTTAAACTTACAAAAATAACGTCAAACAAAATGACAAAAAATAAAACGGCCCAAGGAAAAACCGCCTATTCGTGCCAATCTTGTGGTACCATTCATTTTAAATGGTCGGGAAAATGTTCTGATTGCGGGGCGTGGAATAGTTTGGTGGAAGAATTTTCTGAAGGTGGCGCGTCGCATTTTACCAGAATTTCTGAAGATAAAAAATTAGCCAAAAAATCAGACGGCAAAAAAATTGAACTCGTGAAACTCAACGGAGAAGCGCAAGATTTTCCGCGGGTAAAAGTTGGAATTAACGAACTTGATCGTGTGCTTGGCGGCGGCTTGGTTCAAGGCTCGGTGGTGTTAATTGGTGGCGATCCGGGAATTGGAAAATCAACTTTGCTTTTACAAACCGCCGAAAGTTTGGCAAAGGAAAAAAATCGCGTGATTTACATTTCGGGCGAAGAATCAATCGATCAAGTTCGCCTGCGCGCCAAAAGAATGGGCATCAATCAAGACTCAATTCAACTGGCTTCAACCACAAATGTTGGCGAAATTATTTCGTCAATTTCAGGCGAAAAAAATCCGACAATTGTGGTGATTGATTCAATTCAAACAATGTTTTTAGACGAGCTTGCATCAGCACCAGGAACGGTTTCGCAAGTTCGCGCGGCGGCGGGTGAATTAACGATTTTTGCCAAGAAAAATAACATTACTTTGCTGATTGTTTCGCACGTGACCAAAGACGGTCAAATCGCTGGACCAAAGGTTTTAGAACACATGGTTGACACTGTGCTTTATTTTGAAGGTGAAAAAGATCTGCATTTTAGAATTCTGCGTGCGCAAAAAAATCGTTTTGGTGCTGCAAATGAAATTGGTGTTTTTGAAATGAACGAAATTGGCTTGTCGGAAGTTTCAAATCCTAGCGAACTTTTTTTAACTTCTTACGAACGCGAAACTTCTGGCTCGATTGTTTTTGCTGGCGTTGAAGGAAGTCGCCCAATTTTGGTTGAAATTCAAGCTTTGGTTTCGCCAAGTTTTATTCCAACTCCGCGCCGCGCCGTTGTTGGTTGGGACGTTAATCGTCTGGCGATGATTATTGCAGTTTTAAGCAATCGTTTTGGTCTGAGTTTATTCGATAAAGAAGTTTATTTAAACGTGGTCGGCGGGCTGAAAATTGAGGAAACGGCGGCTGATTTGGCGGTCGCTTGCGCCCTAATTTCTGCGGCGCGCGACATTGCTTTACCTGCAAATACAATTGCCATTGGCGAAATTGGCTTGAGCGGCGAAGTCAGAATGGTCGGCAATTTGGAAGGAAGATTAAAAGAAGCAGCGAAGCTTGGTTTCAAGAATTGTCTGATTCCAAAAGCGAATGAAAAAAATAAAAACTTCGCCGCGATCAAAAAATCTTTGCCAGAATTAAATCTGCAATTAGTCAGCCACGTGCGCGATTTGGCAAAATTTCTTAAGAAGAATTAAAACAGAAACAATATGCCTAGAAATATTAACGAAATAACTAAGGAAATAAAAGAATTAGGGTTAGAAGCTTTTGAAGACCCCAACTTTATTGAAGATATTTGCTCTCTGACAATAGAAGAAATTTTAGAATTACAAAACACGTCGGTAATTGCTAGGGATTTAGGTGAAATCTGGATCAATCAAAATAACAGAAGCGTTGATGATTTAAATGCGATTTTGTCAGGAAATCACAGCAGATACAAAGCAAATGTTTTTGTTAGGTATCAAGATCGTGACTATGCCGATGAAGTTCCAAATCCAAAGGCCCATCTTTACAAACCATACCACATTTCTTCAATCTGGCTTGGAAAAAATAACTCCAAAGAAAATTTTAAATCTGCAATTACTCTTAATTACTTAGATGAAGATGAAAAAGCATTTCTTTTTCTTGAATTTATTAAACTCTCTCAAGGCGATTACCAATCCGCTAGAGAGATTTTAGATTTGCACGAGTCCTTAAATATTAAAAAGAGCTACGCATTACAATCTGTAAATTCTTGGCTTAATTTATCTGAAAATAACATCATTGATGAATTCACCTTTTCCAAACTTATTTTACAGGAATCTAAAGACCCAAATGAAAATATTTCTCTAGCAAAAAAATGGCTTTCAAAAGCAGAAAATAATTTTGGAAAAGAAACTTTTTTGAAACTTTTAGAAATAAAATATCATTCTTCGTCACTAGAAGAATTGTCAGATTTGTGGTTTGAAAAAAATAATCTCAGCCATGAAGAATTTAAGAATTTATACACTTCTGCAAATGACGAAGCGCAAAACAACTTAGCCAAATTTTGGAATAATTTTGCCTTTGAAGATTTTGAGAAAGTATTTGAAATTTTTGGAAATGACCAAACAAAAAAAACTTTGTCAGCAATTTCTTGGTTCGAAAAAAATGGTAGCAACCTTGAATTTGAAAAACTTGAGTCAGTTGTTAAAGCTATTAAAGGCGATCTTCACAGTGACGAGAAAAAAAACCTAGCAAAAATCTGGCTAGGATCAAATGCCAATTACGAAAATTTTATTAAATTATCTAAAAGCGAATTGGTTTTTAGTCCTTATGATACAGAAAAAATTGCAGAATTATTTGCAAACAACCAAGCAAATTTTGATGAAAAAAACTTTGTTGACGCATGCAAAGATTTATATCCAACTAATGAGTCTTTACAGGTTGATTTGTTTGCTGAAATTTTAAAAAGAGTTTCAATTAATGATCAATCAACTGATCAAATTAAGAAAAATGCTTTTGATCTTATTCAATCTTTAAATGTCGATAATGAAGCTCTTGAAGCGCTTAAAAACTTGAAATTAAAAATAACTGTTACCGAACAAGAAACTTTAGAAATAGCTTCGAAGCGACTGGATAGTAAATACAAATCCATTAAAAATCTGTTAGAAAATAAATCATTGTCAGATTCAATTACTGAAGAAGGTTCTAAACTTTTAAAAGAAACATTTGGCGATTATTCTTTTTCGGGCGAAACCAACAATCTGGCTACAATATTTTCTTACTACGACATTAATCAAAATCTCGCAGCTTTTAATTCAATAGTTAAATCAGAAGTTTTGCTAGAAATAGGCAATTCTTTTTCTCCTAGCTCCGACTCTGCATACATTTCTCCAAATGATTTAAATAAAATTTACAAAACTTTTAACAACCAAAGTAATTTAATTTTACCAAAAACTAAAACTATCACAGATTATCTAGAATCAACAGTTGCAACCAAACTTAAAGAGGCAAAAGAATACCAACCTCAAAAAGATTATGAATTTGCCGCTTCTAATCTTTTGAATGAGAATATTCAAAAATATAAACTAACTGAAAGTTTTAAAAACTTATTTAAAAATAATCAGCCTAGCAACGAGGATATTTGTGATTTTTTTGAAAAGCTGATTAACCCAGAGCCAGAAATAACTAACGAAAACAAGCTATTAACTAATCAGTCAGAAATCTCAAAATTAGGCGATTTTTTTAGAGCTCAAAAAAACACGTTGGCATTTTTATTTACTCAAAAAAGCGGTATTGATAATTTCTGCGTAGTTATTTCAACTTTGGGTCGCGGATGTGTTGGACATATTGGAACTCAAGCAAACTCTGCGCTTTATCAATCATTATTTCAATCTTGCAAAAACTTAAATGCATCGATTTTGTTCAACACATTTCAAGAACAATTTGTTGAGCCAATTCTTGGAAATGCCTCTGTGGACAGGATTGCAAATAATCCAAATGGAGAAGATCTTTTTAAGCACCAAGACATTGTAAATTCGTTTATTTCGCCAAATGGTTTGCTTGCTGGCATTGCTAAACAATTCTACAATAATCAAGTAATTAGGATGGATGCAGATAATTTTATTGACAAACAAATTGGGGGAAAGGCTGCAGATGATCTAAAACAGTCAGTTTATGATGAAGTTGAAAAAAATAATCCAGAAGACACAATAGAAGAAATTGGTAAAAAATATAACTCCGAAATTTCTAAACTAGCTGCCTACATTGTTTTGAAAAAAACAATTCCAGAAATTTGCACAGACAAACATCTTACTGAGAAACCAATATTCTTTGAAAAGATTGATCCAATAGGATTAATCTCAGAAACCGCACCTTCAGCTACACCTTCGTTTTTTTCTTGCTTACCATTTTTGCAAAGAACTAAAAGAGTTTCTCCAGTCGAAACAACTTCTAAAACACCATCATTTCTTGATCGCTTCTTTAACAGAAATTCGACAATAAATCCTGAGCGATAGTAAAAAAATTGGTTTTTTATTTAATAATTTATCTGATATTTTTGTTTTCGCACTTTCAACGCAACAGTCTCCATTTAATCAAAAATAGAATGAAAAACCTATCCAAAATCTTTGTCGCAACATTTCTAATTTTATCATCGCAATCTTTTGCTGCTGAAGCCGAAAAAGAATTTTTAGTGCAGATTAAAAATAATAAATTCGAACCAGCGGAAATTAAAATTCCGGCAAATCAAGATTTCAAACTCGTAATTGAAAACACCGACAAAACTTTAGAAGAATTTGAAAGCAACGATTTAAAAAAAGAAAAATTAGTTGGTGCTGGTAAAAAAATTACCATTCCAGTCAAGGGTTTAAAGGCGGGAGAATATAAATTTTTTGGCGACTTCCACCAAAAAACTGCTCAAGGAAAAATTATTGTTCAGTAAGAAAAATCTTTGATTGCCGCGCTTTATCTAATGATGATTTTTTTCATTGTGGAGCAAAGCGCGTCGCAACCAATCTTGCAAAAATTACTCCGAAAAATCTCTCTCCAAATCAATCAAAAAACTAATTCTTTCTACAACTTCAAAAGCAATATTTTGCGATTCAGTAATTGCTTCAAAGGCTTGATTTACAAGATTTTGCAACTTCGCATCTTCTCTTAAAAACTCACCAACCTGACTGGCAAGTGCCGCAACAGAATCAACCATTACACAGGCTTTTTTTGCTTCTAATTTACTGTAAATTTCTTGAAAGTTTTTAACATTTCGACCAGAAATAACGCCACAATCAAGCTTAATTGCTTCAAATGGATTGTGCCCTCCAACCTCTGCCAAAGAGCCGCCAATGAAAGCAAATTTTGCCAAACGGTAGAAAATTCCAAGTTCGTTTAATGTATCTACAAGATAAATTTCATCAGAATTTTGCAAAGAATCTTTTTTGCTGCGTTGTGCAAAATTTAGACCTTGCAACAAAACCTTAACTTCTTCGGCTCTTGGAGGATGGCGCAAAACAATGATTGTTAACAAATCTGGAAAATCTTTTTTTAAAATCTGATGAGCTTGAATTATCATCTCTTCTTCGCCCTTGTGAGTGCTAGCCGCAAGCCAAAATTTTCTGCCACCAATTTGGCTTTTGATTTTTTCTAATTCTACTTCGTCAAAACTCAAAAGCTGCGCCTGAGATTTTAAATTTCCAAAACAAAAAACTTCACGATTAGTTAATTTTTGCAGACGCTCTTTATCAGCTTCACTTTGTGCAAAAATTGCTGAAAAATAATCAAAAATATTAATGCCTAAATGTTTTGCCTTTAACCATTTTGACGCTGATTTTTCTGACATTCGAGCATTAACCAAAAATACCAAAGCACCACGCCTGCAAGCAATATCAATCAGGTTTGGCCAAATTTCTGATTCAACAAAAATTGCCACATCTGGACTCCAAAAATCAAAAAAGTTTTTTACACAAACGTAGGAATCAATCGGCAAAAATTGGTGAATTACACGACCTTCAAAAGAAGGAAGTTTTGCCGCAACAACTGACGCTGAAGTAATTGTTGTGGTTGTGAATAAAACCGACTTTTTTGGAAAATAATTTAGCAATTCTTCGACCAAAATTAATGCCGAATTTGCCTCACCAACACTAACTGCATGAACCCAAATTATTTGCCCTTCTGGACGCTCAACAGTTGCATGACCAAACCTTTCTTTAAGACGCTTTTTGTCTTCTTTTCCTTTGTAAACCCGCCAAAATAAATAAAGTTCAAGAAATGGAAAAAGCAGAATTGAGATAATACGATAAATTAGCATTTTGTAAATTTTTTGTTGTAACAATCACACGCTTCGTCGCTTTTTTCGCTGCGCTCAAAGACAACTCGCGCCTGGGCGAGCGGCATAGCCTTCGCCCGTTTTAAGCTAAAACGTGCATTAAGCACGTTTTTTAACGCTTAAAACCCACCAGCAGACTTAATAAAAAATCTCTTCAAACTCGGAATTTTATTCACCAAACCCAGCCCAAAATCGCGCGCCAAGCTCAGCGACAAACTTTTAGTTTCAAATAAAGAATTTAAAATATCGGTTGCCACCAGCATTTTTCTAGCCTCCGATTTTGCTCTTTTATTGTAAGAATCAATCAAGCTTTGTGCGGAAATTTCGTCGCCACGGCGCAAATTTTCTTTCACCAAATCACACAAAATATTAATTCCTGTAACTGCCAAATTAAACCCCTGCCCTGCAATTGGATGCACGCCACAAGAGGCGTCGCCAATTAATAACATTTTTTCGTGGTAAAATTTTTCTGCCTCAACCGCAATTAATGGGTAAGAAAATTTGTCAGAAATCACTTTTGTTTTTCCCAAACATTCTTCCATTTTTTTGGTTAGTTGCGAGATAAAATTTTCTTCATCCAAATCTAAAATCGCTTGAGCCACTTTGTCTGGCGCAATCCAAACAATTGAAGATTGATTTTGATTTTTCATTGGCAAAATCGCCAAAGGCCCACCGGGTAAAAATTTTTCCCACGCCACGTTTTCGTGCGAACGTTCGTGTTCAACGTTAAAAACAATCGCTGTTTGGTAATATTTTTTAACCGTGGTGTGAATTTGATAAAGCTCACGAAGCTTAGAAAAACGCCCGTCGCAGGCAAGTAGCAATTTTGAATTTAAAATTTTTCCGTCACCGAGTTTTACTCGCTGCTGAAATCGCTGCTGGACGGGGTTTGTAACCCCGTCCAAATGTTCAGTTCCTTGTTCAGCTTGGAAACGAAGGTGAGGACGGGATTGCAAATCCCGTCCTGCTTCGGAAGTTGTCACCCCGTCTTCATGACTGGGTCTAGCATCAAACTCGATTTCTTCGTAAAAATTCGGCGCAAAAACCGTAATATTTTTACGCAGTAAAATTTGATTTCTCAGCGCGTTGTGAATGTGAAAATTTTCAATAATTAAACCCAAATCTCCACCAACATCACGGCTTAAAAAATCTAAAAAAAACGGCGATTTGTAATCAGTAATTTTAATATCCGAAATCACTCCCGCCTCTTTTACAACTTCATCAAAAATTCCAATTTCTTTAAAAAGTTTTAGTGATGCTGAAGAAATTGCGTAAGCTCTGCCGTCACGTTTACGATCTGATTTTAAAATATCTTGACGCTCAATAATCGCAATTTTTAGATCTGGCGAAACATGCGTTAAAGCAAGCGCAGCAGTCATTCCTGCAAAAGATCCACCGATTATTGTAACGTCAAAATTTTGGGACATTTATTTTATTTTTTTCTTTGAATTACGAGCCAAGAAATTGTCACCACTGACAATTTTGCGACCAGTTTTTTCTTCTAACTCCTTTCGTGCATTTCTTTGCTGGACTGGGTTTGTAACCCAGTCCAAATGTTCATTTTTGTTAAATCTTTCCAAAACTCAGATTAACCAAATTCATTTCTATT
>CAYWVI010000008.1:0-47098 GCA_964461905.1 uncultured Rhizobium sp.
GGCAGCTAACATGTGGGAAGCGGGTAGGATTGGCGGGAATGCGGCGGAGAATAATGCGTTGTATTACAAAAATAAGAAAGTTCCATTTACTGGATGGATATCAACGGATAAAGTTAAAGATTTTGATTTGAATTTTGGTGTTAAAGCAAATTTAGCTTTTACTGATGTTGACGCTAGTACTGCAGGTAATGGTAAGAATTTTAATATACTTCCGAATGCTGGAGCTAGCGGTTATTTTGCTGTGACTCCTAGAGGGGAGGCCGTGATGGGGTCTTTATCTATTGCAACGCCATTATTTGGATTGCCGCTCTCAACTGATGTTGTTAGAACAAATAAAGGAAATTTTGGTTTTGGCGTAAATGCAGGGGCTTATGTTTTGCCTATAAGAATTAACGGTTCGGTTAATATTCCAGATAATAATAAATTTCTAAAACAATGATAAATATATCTAGATCTAGATTCATAAATTTATTTTATTTTTTCTCAGGGTTTTTTGTTATTGATTTTCTGCTTATGCTATTCGGTGGCTTGCATGAATCATGTGAAGATTGTAGTTGGAGTGGATTTATTGTAATGGTTTTAGGATTGGGATTTTTTTGGCTTTGGTCTTGGCATATAATGTATGTAGCTTTTTTTATGAAGAAGGAGATATCTCTAGATAAAAAGAGTTTTTTCATAAAAAAATTATATTTTGCATGGGTTAGAAAAATACAAAACTCTGTAAGAAACGATAATAATCCTTTATTAACACGGGTGACCGCAGTTTTAATGATGTTGCCATTTTGTTTTGGTGTTTTGTATATATTTTTCAAATTGTGTTATGAATTAATCCGATTGGTATTTTACAATTTGTAAAGGTGTTAAATCTCGATACTAAAAAAAAAGAAATTTCAAAGATGATGTTCTGAGTGATAATAAATAAAACCTATCAACTCTTAATCTTTAATAACCAAAACTTATCAAGTTTTAATCCTTTTTCTAACTCATTTTTTAAAGATTTTCTCCTTAAGGCGAAAATTTAAAAAAATCTCTGTAACTCCTTCATTTAACTAGCTTTACACGGTATCACCCTAACTCTCATTTTTTGTGAATTTAGTGGTTTTTTTGTTTTAATTTTTGGATAAATTTTCTTCTAAAAAACTTCCTGCCAAATAAAGAGATCCACAGACAATAATGGTTGTTTTTTTTGAGGTTAAAGTGGCTTTTTTGAAGGCATTTTCAAAGTTGGTGGAGGAGTTGGTTTTAATGTTTAGTTGTTTGGCAATTTTGTGAATTTCTAACGCTTTTAAAGATTTGTTTTCGTTAGGAATTGTTATTGCAATTAATTCGTCAATTTTTGGAGCGAGTTTTTTTAGAAATCCAAGGCAGTCTTTGTCTTCTAGCATTGAAAAAATCAGGATTATTTTTGAAGGTTTTTTGGTTTTAATAAATTTTAGTAATGTTTCTGAGCCTTGAATATTATGGCTTCCATCAAGATAAAGCTCATAATTTTTTGGTAAGGTTTTGGCAAATTTTCCTGAAGTGATTTTTTGCAAACGTGCTGGCCAGAAAGTTTTTTGTAGAGCTGATTCTAAATGATTTTTAGTGACCTTAAACTTTGCTTGTAAAAGAGCTGCTGCAATTGCAAGAGAAGCGTTTTCAATTTGATGATTTCCTAAAAGAGAGGGTAGAGGTAGAGAAATTTCTTTTTCAAATCCAGTAAATACAAAGTCATTTTTGTTCTTTTTTACTTTCCAATCCAAACCAAAAACTTTTATTTCTGAATTTAGCTTTAAAGCTTGATTGCTAATGGTTTTAAGAGCTGAGGATTTTTGTTTTCCTACCAAAGTTGGGCAGTTTTTTTTAATTATTCCTGCTTTTTCAAAAGCGATTTTACTTAAGGTTTTGCCTAAAAAATCAGTGTGATCAAAAGCAATTGGGGTGATTATTGAACATAAAACTTGTGGCAAAACATTTGTGGCATCAAGCCTGCCACCCATTCCAACTTCAAGCAAAAGTAAATCAGCTTTAATTTTGCTAAACGCTAAAAATGCAGCAACGGTGATTCCTTCAAAAAAAGTTACCTCAATTTTAGGTTCTTGTTCGGCGGCAGATTTGCATTCGTTTAAGATTTTGGTAAGAAAATCATCAGAAATTTCAGTTCCCGCCAGAATAATTCTTTCATTAAAATTTACTAAATGTGGCGAAGTGTAAGTGTGAACTTTTAAATTAGATTCTTCAAAAATTTTGCGCAAAAAAGAAAGTGTTGAGCCTTTGCCATTTGTGCCTGCAATGTGTATTGTTGGTGGAAGTTTTAAATGTGGATTTTTTAATCTTTCAAGGAGTTGATAAACTCGAGATAAGCCTAAATCAATGTTGCGATAACCTTTTGGATTTGGCCAGAATGGAAATTTCATTAGTGACGTTTCTTAAGAAAAATCTGATAAGTGCGGTGGAAATGATAGTTAAATTCGGCACCAAAAATAAAAATCAGACTAATTAAATAAAAAAACATTAGCGAAATCATCATTCCAGCAAGTGATCCGTAAACTAGGTTAAACTGGTGAAAATTTTTTAAATAAAGTGAAAAAAGTTTTTCAACAGAAAGCCACAAGGCTACTGTTAATATTGATCCGGGAACAGTTTGGGTAATTTTTTGCTTAGCATTTGGCAGCGCAAAATAAAGCAGTGATGTTGTGCAAGTGAGTAGCAAGAAAATTGCAAAATGGCGTATGTATAAAAAGTCAAAATCAACGTAAAATTTAAAAACTGATTCGGTGTTAACGCCTTCAAAAAAAGATGGAATTACGATGAACACAAAAATTCCAACAATGATGGCAAAAACAATCACAAAAAATTCGGCAATACTTACCAATCTGCGTAAAATATAAGGTGGTGGAAAGGCAACGCGATAAGCACGATTAAGAATTGTGCGGCAACCTTCAACCGAAGAAGATGCAGTCCAAATAACGCCAAGAATAGCAATGGTTAAAAAGCTTTGTGGTGGACCAGAAGTTATTTCTTCAATGCGAGGGTTTAAAGCTGCAGCCATTTCTTGCGGTGCAGATGAAATTATTAAATGCACAAATTGAGCTCCAATTTCTGAAGCACCAAATAGTCCAATTATTGAGATAAGAAAAATTAAAAATGGAAATAAAGACAACAAGCTTAAAAATGCTAAATATCCAGCATGTTCAATGCCATCTTGCCTTATTGTATCAACAAGTGAGAGTCGAAGAATTTTGAAAGGCAAAACAAGATATTTGCGAAAGTTATATTCAAGTTTTGAGCGTTTACTTTGAGGCATTATTTTAAAGATCCTTTTTGAAGAAAAAGCCGTCTAAAATAAATTTTTCGCGTGAGAAGATTCGTTGCGATTCAAGTCTTTTGGTTTCCAAATTGCCAATAATCTTTTTGCAATCAAAAGTGGCGGCTTGCCATTCAACCCAACGCATTAGCATTTTTCCAACGCCAATTCCGCGTTTTTTGCGATCAATCATAAAATCTTCAATTTCAACTGCTTTGCCGTAGTGAAGTTTTCTGATAATTCTAACTCCAACAACCCCAATGCATCTGCCATTTTCAACTTTGGGATCCTCAAAAACTCCTGCCATTTTATAGCCACGCTGCATCATGTTTAAAATGTCTTCAATGTAGGTTTCTTTATTTAGGTTTTCATAAATTTGCACTAAGACATCGAAGCTTTGAGAGATTTCTTCACGAGTTTGAAGTTCTTTTATTTGCATTTTATTTTTTATCTTTTGATATTGCTCACAGAGTCGCTTGGGATAAGCTTTTAAGCGGTTTGAATAAAATTCAAAAAATATCTTTATCCATCAATCTCAAATTTCAAATGAAAACTCCAAAAACAGAAAAAAAAGTTACTGCAAAAAATAAAATCAAAAAAGTTGTTTTGGCATATTCTGGTGGTTTAGACACCTCAGTTATTTTAAAATGGTTGCAAGAAACCTATGGTTGTGAAGTAATCACTTTTACCGCTGATTTAGGTCAAGGTGAAGAGCTTGAGCCAGCTCGCGCAAAAGCTAAAAAAATGGGTGTAAAAAATATTTTTATCGAAGATCTGCGTGAAGAATTTGTACGCGATTACGTTTTTCCAATGTTTCGCGCCAACACACTTTATGAAGGTGTTTATTTGCTTGGAACTTCAATTGCACGTCCACTAATTGCCAAAAAACAAATTGAAATTGCTAAAAAACTTGGTGCTGATGCGGTGTGCCACGGAGCGACTGGTAAAGGAAATGACCAAGTTAGATTTGAGCTTGGATATTATGCTAACAAGCCAGACATCAAAATTATCGCACCTTGGAGAGAATGGGATTTAAACTCACGCACTAAATTGATTGCTTATGCTGATAAACATGGAATTCCTGTTGCCAAAGATAAACGTGGTGAATCTCCTTACTCAGTTGACGCTAATTTATTGCACACTTCATCTGAAGGAAAAGTTTTAGAAGATCCTTCAAAACCAGCTCCAGAATATGTTTATCAAAGAACAGTAAGTCCTGAAGATGCGCCAAATAAAGCTACGTTAATTGAAATTGAATTTAAAAAAGGTGACGCAATTGCAATTAATGGCAAAAAAATGAAGCCACATGAAATTTTGGCAAAGCTAAACGAGCTTGGCGGTAAAAATGGAATTGGTCGCCTAGATTTAGTTGAAAATCGTTTTGTTGGAATGAAATCGCGCGGTGTTTATGAAACTCCGGGTGGAACAATTTTATTGGTTGCGCATCGTGCGATTGAATCAATCACATTAGATCGCGAAGCAGCGCATTTAAAAGATGAATTAATGCCAAAATATGCTAGTTTGATTTACAACGGATTTTGGTTTTCTCCTGAACGCGAAATGCTACAAGCTTTGATCGACAAGTCTCAAGAAAATGTTGAAGGAAGCGTAACATTAAAACTTTACAAAGGCAGCGCAACTGTGGTTTCAAGAGAATCAGCAAAAAGCCTATATTCTGAAGCGCATGTAACTTTTGAGGAAGATTCAGTTTACGATCAAAAAGATGCGGCAGGATTTATTAAATTAAATGCTTTGCGTTTAAGAATTGGTGCTCGTGCTAATGCTAAAAGTAAGAAATGAAGATGTGGACTGGGTTACAAACCCAGTCCAGCGAAGTCCAGCGAAAGGTCCAGCGAAGGCGCAGGACGGGATTTGTAATCCCGTCCTAATTTTCAGTTCTTAGTTTCACTAACAAAAAATCCACCAATAAAAATGCCCAAATCACGAATCTTTAAAGAGCTAAACCAAAGTTTTTATTTTATCACACCAACAATTTGGAACTGGTATTATATTTTTGATCGTCACAATCGATGGCAAATTATTGCAGACTCCATTAAGTTCTGCCAAGAGAATAAAGGTTTAGAGGTTTATTCTTATGTTTTTATGTTAAACCATCTTCACTTCATAGTTCGTTCACCAGATATTATCAGTTTTCTTCGTGATTTTAAAAAATTCACATCAAAAAAATTAATTGAAAATATTGCTAAATCTGAACCACAAATTTTGGAGTTATTTTGTACAAAAGATGGTTACAGATTCTGGAAAGAAGATAACAAACCTAAAATTATTGAAAGTGAGAAGTTTGCATTCCAGAAAGCAACTTATATTCATAATAATCCAGTGGTAAAAGGATATGTAAATAGACCTGAAAATTGGAGATGGTCTTCAGCAAATCCGAAATCAGAGATTAAAATTTTGGAGTGGTGATTTGAGAAATGAACATGTGGACTGGGTTACAAACCCAGTCCAGCGAAGGCAGGATTTATTAAATTAAATGCTTTGCGTTTAAGAATTGGTGCTCGTGCTAATGCTAAAAGTAAGAAATGAACATGTGGACTGGGTTACAAACCCAGTCCAGCGAAGAGGTTACAAACCCAGTCCAGCGAAAAGGTTTTGAGTCCAGAAAAGAGTAAAAGATCAAGCGCAGGACGGGATTTGTAATCCCGTCCTAATTTTCAGTTCTTAGTTCCTAATTTTTAAAAAAATTATAATTCGAAAATGAAGAAAACCAAAGTTGCAATTTTAATTTCAGGACGTGGAAGCAATATGCAATCTCTTGTTAGAGCTTGCGAAGCTGTTGATTTTCCTGCAGAAGTTGTTTTGGTTTTATCTAATAAATCTGAAGCGGAAGGTTTAAAATTTGCAGCAGAGAAAAAAATAAAAACGGCTTTTGTTAATCATAAAAACTATTCTTCGCGTGAAGATTTTGACAAAAAAGTTAGCCAAGAAATTGAAAAATCTGGTGCTGAAATTGTCTGTTTAGCTGGTTTTATGCGTTTACTTTCGCCTTGGTTTGTAAAGCGTTGGTTTGATAAATTAATTAATATTCATCCGTCACTTTTGCCAGAATTTAAAGGTGCAGATGCGGTTGGTGATGCAATTAAAGCTGGTGCTAAAAAATCTGGTTGCACGGTTCATTTTGTGCGTGAAGAAATGGATTCAGGGCCAATAATTCTAAAAGCTGAGGTTGTGGTTTTGGAAAATGATACTAAAGAAACTCTTGCAGCAAAAATTCTAAAAGAAGAACATAAAATTTATCCAGAAGCTTTAAAAATAGTTTGTAAAAAATCTGGTTAATTTTTTGTCTAAATTATTTATTAAATGAAAATCCTTCCTCTAGTAATAGCTCCAGATCCTTTGTTAAAGCAGGTTTCAAAGCCAGTTGAAAAAATCGACGAAACTTTGCAAAACTTTATGAAAGATATGGTAAATACAATGTATGCTGAGCATGGAATTGGTCTTGCTGCGGTACAAGTTGGAGTTTTAAAAAGAGTTTTAGTAATTGATGTTGATTATGAAATTGACGATCATCACCATCACCACGACCATCACGGATGTGGTGGAGTTCACGTTAAAAACACTAATCCACGCTTCTTTATAAATCCTGAAATCGTAGAATTTTCTAAGAATAAACAATCTTACAATGAAGGTTGTTTATCTTTTCCGCAAATGCGTTCTGAAGTTACAAGACCAGATGCAGTTACGGTAAAATATCTTGATTTTGATGGAAAAGAAAGAATCGAAAAAATGACAGGGTTGATTGCAATTTGCATTCAGCACGAAATTGATCATTTAAATGGCGTTGTTTTTATCGATCATATTTCGAAGTTAAAGCGTGATGTGATCCTAAATAAAATGAAAAAAATAAACAAAAAATGAAACACTTCCGTTACAAGGCAATTAATGAAGAAGGTCGTTACATTAAAGGTAAAATGGCGGCAGAAAATCCAGCAGATTTGGCAACGATTTTGCGTTCTACTGGTCTTGAAATTGTGTCTTACAAAGAAGAAAAACAATCTTCAGGAAGTTTTTTAGATAAAATTACAAGCAAAGACTTAATTGGTATTTTTGTGCATTTAGAGCAGCTTGAAAGAGCTGGTGTATCAATTATCGACTCAATTGATGATTTAAAGGAAACAGCTGATTCTGCAAAAGTAAAAAATCTGATGTATGAGATTCACGAATCGATTAAAAACGGAAGTTTATTTTCTGAAAGTTTAGCAAAGCGTCCAGATATATTTAATCCAGTTCACATTGGTTTGATTACAATGGGTGAAAAAACAGGGAATCTAACCAACGCTTTTGCCAGTATTATTGAAGACTTAAAATGGTCGATGGATATTAAAAGAAAAACCAGAAAAGCAATTACAGGACCGTTATTTGGTATTATTATGATGTTCATTGTGATTGGTATTATGACTTCTGTTGTAGTTCCAAAAGTAACGGGATTTATCGTTTCGCAAGGCTTGGATTTGCCAATCATGACTTTGTCGCTTATCGCCTTTTCTGATTTTATTAAAAATAATTGGTACTTAATTATTTTTGCAGTGCCATTTATGTGGTTTGTTTTGAAGGTTTTATCACGTTCTCCTGAGCTTGCAGTTCATATTGACGACATAAAATTAAAAATGCCGATATTTGGTCAAATTATGGTAAAAATTGACTCAGCAAAGTTCTGTCAATTTTTTGCGATGACATTTCGTAGTGGTTTAGGTGTAATTGAATGTTTAGAAGCGGCAGGAGGAGTTGTTAAAAACAAAGCTGTGCAAAGAAGTATTTTAGTTATTAAACAACAAGTTTCTGATGGTCAATCATTGGCAAAGGCTCTGTCATCTAGTGGATATTTTCCAAATTTAGTTGTGAGAATGTTTAAAATTGGTGAAGAAAGTGGTAACATGGAAAATGCTCTGCAAAACATTAAATTCTTTTATGATCGTGAAATTAACGACTCAATCGACAGACTAGTCGGTATGATTCAACCAACATTAACAATTGTGATGGGTGGAATGATCGCTTGGATTACAATTGCGGTATTTGGTCCAATTTATGGAAGTTTCTCAAAAATAGGTTAATGTTAGAAGCATTTGAAAAACAAGCCTACCTTGTTGTAGCAATAGGAACCGACATTGGTAAAACATTTCTAGTTGAAAATATCTGTCGTTTTCTACCAAACGTTAGGGCAATAAAACCAATTGCTAGTGGGTTTTGTGATGATGATTTAGAAAGTGATTCTGCAAAAATTTTGAAGGCTCTTTCTCTAAAAAATTCTATTGAAAATATTAATCAAATCACTCCTTGGCGTTTTAAAGAAGCGGTATCTCCTCATTTTGCAGCTCAAAATTTAGGACAAGAAATTGATTTTTTAGAGGTTGTAAAATTCTGTCAGCAAAAAATTCTGGAAGCAAAACAAGATAATAAAAAGATATTTATTGAAGCTGCTGGCGGCATTATGACACCAATTAACAACAACAAAACTTTTCTTGATTTGGCTATTGAATTGCAAGTT
Source organism: uncultured Rhizobium sp. (assembly GCA_964461905.1). Classification (GTDB taxonomy): domain Bacteria; phylum Pseudomonadota; class Alphaproteobacteria; order Rickettsiales; family UBA1997; genus UBA2645. The sequence goes on from CAYWVI010000008.1 coordinate 8,793, forward strand.
CCTGTATTGTTAGTGAGTGCTAATTATCTTGGTTCTATCAGTCACACTCTTTCTGCAGTTAAAGTTTTAGATTTATCTGGTGTGATAGTAGAAAAAATTATTATTAATGATAATTCGCCAAAATTTTCAGACGCTCAAAATAATAGTCCTTTATCCCTTCGGGATACGGAAACGCGACACGAGTCGCGCCCCGCCTTACGGGGATCCTCTTCCCCTATGTCAATCGGACATACGGGAAATAATATTTCTCAAACGATTAAAAATTTTACTAACAAAAAAGTGCTTTTGATGAGTGATTTTTTTTCAAACTTTTCTTGATTAAAAAATAAGCTGTGCAAATTGTTGCCCACCAAATTTTTTCACAAATAAATATTACCAAATAACCAATGACAAATATCATAAATATTGACGATCATAAAAAAGAAGAAGGCGTTGCAGTTCCTTTGGAAGACATTTTATTACAAAAAGAAAAAGACCGTCAAGATTGGGCTCATAAAGCTGAAATATTGTGTGAAGCTTTGCCTTATATGCGAAAATTTGCTGGTGAAACTTTTGTGATTAAGTTTGGCGGTTCAGCAATGGGCGGAAAAGATAATCTGAAAAATTTTGCTAAAAATATTGTATTATTAAAACAAGTGGGAATTAACCCAATCGTTGTTCATGGTGGCGGACCACAAATTGGTCAAATGCTTAATAAGTTAAATATTAAATCATCTTTTGTTGATGGGTTGCGTGTTACAGATTCTGATACCGTTGATGTTGTTGAAATGGTTCTTGCTGGTTCAATCAATAAAATGATTGTTAAAGAAATAAATGCAGCGGCTGGAAAAGCGGTTGGTATTTGTGGAAAAGATGGAAATTTGATTCGCGCTAAAAAACTTTCTCGCACTAAAAAAGATCCTGATTCTAACATCGAAAAAATTCTCAATCTTGGTTTTGTAGGTGAGCCTTATCTAATTGATCCAGAAATTTTAGATATGTTTGAAGGTACCGATATTATTCCAGTAATTGCTCCAATTGGAATTGGTGATAATGGTGAAACATATAATGTTAATGCTGACACGGCAGCTGGAGCAATCGCTTCTGCTTTGCAAGCTTCTAAATTAATAATTCTTTCTGATGTTGATGGGGTAATGTTGCCAAATGGTGAATTGGTTAGTCATCTAAACATCGCAACCGCCAAACAAATGATTCAGGATGGAATAATTACTGGTGGCATGATTCCAAAAATTGAAACTTGTATTAACGCTTTAGCGGGCAATGTTTCTTACGCTCACATTTTAAATGGTGCGGTAGATAATATATTATTGATGGAAATATTCACAGAGAGTGGTGCTGGAACTATGATTTTTTAACTTCTTAGGTCTCTTTGTCAAAACTAACTTTGGATAAGAAATTATTTCTATCGTGTTTCACCCCTTAGTTTGATGGGGTTGGCAAATGCAATCATTTAAATTATTTTTGGCTTTCTTCAATTGCCAAAGCCACATCTAAAATTGATTGTTCGTCAAAATGTTTAGAAATTAATTGCAGACCCAAAGGCAAGCCATCCTTATCAAATCCCGCTGGAACAGACATTGCAGGAAGTCCAGCTAAGTTCACTGGAATTGTAAATACGTCGTTTAAATACATTTTTACAGGATCAGAGCTGCCGATCAATTTTGATTCAGCGATTGAAAAAGCTGCACTTGGAGTTGTTGGTGCTAAAATTACGTCAACTTTTTTGAAAGCCTCGATAAAATCTTGCAAAATAAGGCTGCGCACCTTTTGGGCTTTTTTGTAATAAGCGTCAAAATAACCAGCAGAAAGAACATAAGTTCCAGTTAGAATACGACGTTTAACCTCATTTCCAAAACCTAAAGCTCTGGTTTTTTCATACATTTTTTCGATCGATAAATCTTTTTCTTCAGATCTAAAACCATAGCGCACACCATCAAAACGCGCTAAATTTGAAGAACATTCTGCTGAAGCTAAAACGTAATAAACTGCTGCAGCATATTCGCTGTGTGGAAGAGAAATTTCGATAATTTCGGCACCACGTTTTTGTAAAATTTCTTTACCTCGATTCCAAAGTTGAAGAATTTCTTCAGGCATTCCTTCAACTAAATATTCTTTTGGAATACCAATTTTTTTACCTTTTATATCAGAGTTTAAAAGTTTTTCAAATTGCGGAACGGCAATATTTACAGAAGTTGAATCTTTAATATCAAAGCCAGAAATAATGCGCTGTAACAAAGCCGCATCGTAAACATCTTTAGCAAAAATTCCCGCTTGATCAAGAGAGCTGGCAAAAGCAATCATTCCATAACGAGAGCAGCGTCCATAAGTTGGCTTAATTCCAACCGTGTTAGTAAAAGATGCTGGTTGTCTGATTGATCCTCCAGTATCAGATCCAGTTGCACCCAAACATAAATTTGCCGCAACTGCAGCAGCGGATCCTCCAGAACTTCCTCCTGAAACAAGGTTTTCGTCGGAATTTTTCTTTTTATAAGGGTTAATAACTGCTCCAAAATAGCTGTTTGTATTGGCTGAACCCATTGCAAATTCATCCATATTTAATTTGCCAAGTGTTACTGATCCAGAATCTAAAAGTTTTTGAGTTACTGTTGATTCGTAGGTTGGAACAAAATTTTCAAGCATTTTTGAAGCTGCAGTAGTGCGAATATTTTTGGTGCAAAATAGATCTTTAATACCAAGTGGAATTCCTTCTAATTCACCAGCTGTTTTGGCGGAAATTTTTTCGTCAGATTTTTTGGCTTGTTCTAAAGCAACATCAAATGTTTCGGTAATAAAAGCATTCAAATGACGGTTCTGCTCAATATTTTTTATGTAAGCTGAGGTAACTTCAACGCTGGAAAATTTTTTATTTTTTAATCCTTCAAGAGTTTGACCGAGAGTTAGTTTTGTAAGTTCTGACATGTTTTTTTAAATTTATTATTTTGCTTGTTCAATCAGTGTGAATAATTCTTTTTTTGTAAGCAATTCACTAGTTAGTAAACCTTTTGGAGCATTTGGTCCGTAAACTGCATTAAATGGAATTGCAAAGCGGTTATTTTTGCGTAAATACTGCATTATTTCTTCGTTGGGTTTTGTGATGTCGCCGCGCATTGCAACGATATTTCCACTTTGCAGTTTTTGTATTACTTCTTCATCTTGTAAAACTCGTAACTTATTAAATTTACAGCTTAAACACCAGTCAGCCGTAACATCAACAATAACAATTTGTCCATTAGCAACATGCTTGTAGATTTCGGCCTCATCAAAATTTTGCCATAAATCATCGTAAATCTTTTTTTGACTAGCCTGATAATCGGTTAACGATGAAGGAAGAGCAATGGTCATCGAAGCAATAAAAGCAATTACAATATATTTTAACAGATCAGATTTAATTCGAATACAACCTAAAATTGAGATTGCCAAAACTCCCGTTAAGAAGGCCGACATTGTGCCAATTACTCCAGCTAAAACATACATTAACCACATTATTGTTGCAGCTAACAATCCTGCCATGAGTTGTTTGATTTGATTCATCCAATTGCCGGGTTTTGGTAAAAGATGAACTAGTTTTGGTGAGAAAGTGAGCAGAATATAAGGAGATGAAAAACCAATTCCAATGAATGTAAAAATAATTAGAATTGTTAAAAAATCTTGAGTTAGGGCAAAAGAAATTGCTGATCCTAAAAATGGAGCAGAACAAGGAGTTGCAAGGGCAACAGCAAGAATTCCAGAAAGAAAATTTGGCAAGAAAATATTTTTTTTATCTTCTCCTTCATTAATTTTTTTGTTTAGAATTGTTGCTAAAACTTGGTTAAAATTTATTTCAAAAACACCAATTAAACTGCCAATAAAAATTACCAAAATTATAATTAGAGAAGTTAAGAAATAAGGATTTTGAAATTGCAGTCCCCATCCTAAAGAGTTACCAGTTAATTTGATTGCAATGGCAAGAACTGCAAAAATCACAAAACAAGATAAAATACCAAGAATTGTAGAGATAAAGGCAAAACGAATGCGTGAAATTGCTGCATTAGAATGATTAATTACCGATAAAAGTTTGATTGATAAAACCGGTAAAACGCAGGGCATAATATTTAAAATTGCGCCACCAAAAACTGCCAATAATATTGCTGAAATTAGGGTAATGCTGGTTTTAGAATTTGTTGTTTTTTGTGTTTTTAGTTGCTGTGAGTTTGAAGTGATTGTTTTGGAGGTGAATTTTTGAATGTGAGATAAAGCTTCATCATCAATTTCATCTGCAATTTTGAGTGAAAATTTTTCACTAACTGGAATACAAACTTCTTTGCATAAACCGTAGTCTAAGTTGAGGTTAATTTCTGTTTCTTTGGTTAAATCTTTCAGGTCAATTTCAAAAGGAATTACAACTTCGTTTTTGTAAAAATTATAATTGAGAATTTCTTTTCCTAAAACTTCTTCTCCTTTTTCGGCTGTTGGCCAAATTATTTCATTTTTTAAAATGTTATTTGAACTAGATAAATCAATTGTTGGTGGTAATCCAATTCCGCCAGAATCATTGCCATAAATTTTCCAACCATCTTCTATTTTAAAGTGAATACCAGCAATTAGTTTTTTGTTTCCACTTTCATCTTGATAAAAGCTAGCAACCAACCTTGTTTTTGCAGCTTTATTTTGATTTTCCTGCCAGTTGCTAATTGCCGCTGTAGAAAACTCAGCACGCAAGAAAATTGCTAGAAAGATTAGAAAAAAGATCTTTTTCATTTTGTTGAAAACTTAGATTGAAAAACTTGATTGTAGAAAATAACTTTTGCTTCTGCTTAGTACTAATTTCTAATCTCTCAATTTTTAAAAATGAATCCTCAAATTAATCCAAAAAATAGTCCGATTGAAACGTTGCACGTTACTTCAAAAAAAGTTTCTTGTGATGGAGCTCAAACGCATCCTTTGGTTTATTTAAATATGGGAAATAACACTTCGGTTACTTGTCCATATTGCAGCAAATCTTTTACAATAAGCGAAAAAACAGGAAATAATTCGGTAATTATTGGTCTTAAAACTCAAATGAAGGAAGATAAATAAAATGAAGAATACAGCAATAATTGGTTTACAATGGGGAGATGAGGGAAAAGGAAAAATCGTTGATTTTTTAGCAGATAAATTTGACGCAATTGTTCGTTTTCAAGGTGGTCACAACGCTGGTCACACAATTAAAGTTGGGGATAAAACTTATAAATTAAGCCTTTTGCCTTCGGGAATAATTCGTGGAAAATTTTCAGTAATTGGTAGTGGAGTTGTGGTTGACCCAATTGCACTTTTTTCTGAAATTAAAAAAATTGAAGAAGCGGGAATTAGCATTACTCAAAATAATTTGGCAATTGCCGAAAATTGCTGCCTTATTTTATCAGTTCATCGTGAACTTGACCAACTTCTTGAAGCCAATAAAGGTGAAAATAAAATTGGAACCACAGGTCGTGGAATCGGTCCAGCCTATGAAGATAGAGCTGGTCGTAGAGCAATTCGTATTTGTGATTTATCAGATGAAAAAACTTTAAATGAACGTGTAGAAAATCTGCTTTTTTATCACAATCTTTTGCGTCAAAGTTTGGGAGCAAAAATAGTTACTAGCGAAGAAATAATTATTGAGTTGGCTCCAATTCGTGAACGAATTTTATCCTACGCCAAACCAGCTTTTGAAATTTCTAAAATTCTTGCTGATAAAACGGTGATGTTTGAAGGAGCTCAAGGTGCTTTGCTCGATGTTACTTACGGAACTTTTCCATTTGTAACTTCAAGCAATACAATGGCTGGTCAAATTGCTCTTGGTTCTTGTTTGGGTGTTTCTGATTTGCACAAAACAATTGGTATTTTAAAAGCATATACAACTCGTGTTGGTTCTGGTCCATTTCCAACTGAATTAACTGATGAAATTGGAAAATTTCTACGTATTGAAGGAAATGAAGTTGGAACTGTTACTGGTCGAGACAGGCGTTGTGGCTGGTTTGATGCGGTTTTGGTTCGTCAGGCAATTCAACTTTCTTCGGTAAAAGAAATTGCTTTAACTAAGGTAGATGTTTTGGATAAATTAGAAAAAATCAAAATTTGTGTTGGTTATAAAATTGACGGCAAAACTTATGATTACTTGCCGCAATCAAATGCTGCATGGAGTAAGATTGAGCCAATTTACGAAGAAATTGAAGGATGGAAACAAAACACTGCAGGTTTAAAAAATATTAAAGATTTGCCAGAAAAAGCATTAAAATACATCAGAAGAATTGAAGAATTATGTGGTGTGAAAGCGACCATTATTTCAACTGGCCCAAAACGCGAAGAAACAATTTTTAATTAAGAAAAATGGAAAACTCTTACGGAAAAAAACCAGTAATAATGCAGGTTCTACCAGCTCTTGAAAGTGGTGGAGTAGAGCGAGGAGTTGTAGATATTGCAAAAGCTCTTGAAAGAGATGGCTTTAAACCAATTGTAGTTTCAAAAGGTGGGGTTTTGGTTTATCAATTGCGAGAAGCTGGGATTTCTCATATTGAATTGCCAGTTCATAGTAAGAATCCATTCAAAATTTATTTTAATAATCAAAAAATCTCAAAATTACTGCAGGAACATTGTGTTGATATTGTTCATGTAAGATCAAGAGCACCAATGTGGAGTGTTTATTTTGCTTGCAAAAAACTTCAGGTGAAAATGGTTTCCACGGTTCATGGAACTTACTCATTAAATTTTTTGAAATGGAAAATTTTTCCTCTTAAAAGAATTTATAATGCTTTGATGTTAAAAGCTGATGAAATCATCGCTGTTTCTGGTTTTATCAAGGATTATATAATTCAAAATTATCAAGAAATTAACCTTTCGTCTCTGGCAGAAAAAATCACAGTTATTCAACGTGGAGCTGATTTAAACTATTTCAACTGTTCTAAAGTTTCTAAAAATCGCATCATTGATCTTAGCAAAAAATGGCATCTTCCTGAAGATAAAAAAATCATTTTAATGCCAGCTCGTTTTACTTCGTGGAAAGGCCACGAATTTTTAATTGATGCATTAACCAAAGTAAAAAACGACTTCTTTTGCGTGATGGTTGGTTCAGATCATGGTCACAAAATTTTTAGAAAAAAAATTGAAAATAAAATTATTGAATCTGGTTTAGCCGGAAAAGTTCAAATATTTGGTTTGTGTAAAGATATGCCTGCAGCTTATGCAGTGTCGCATTTTGCAGTTTGTCCAAGTGTTCGTCCTGAAGCTTTTGGACGCATTGCAATTGAAGCTCAAGCTTCAAATAGAATTATTATTGCAACCAAAATTGGTGGTTCTTTAGAAACAATAATTGATGGCAAAACAGGTTTTTTGGTGGATGTAAATGACAGTGAAAAATTTGCAGAACTAATTGATAAGGTGCTTGAAATGTCAAAAGAACAAGCCGATGAAATGGGAATTGCTGGTCGTAAAAATATCGAAGAAAATTTTTCTAACGAAAAAATGTGTGGTGAAACAATTAAAGTTTACAAAGAAGTTTTGAAGGGAATTATTTAAATTGTCCACTTGAGTGGACAATTTAAATAAAATGCTGTTTTAACCTTATTTAACAAGGGTTGGGGCAGTTATAAATTTTTTCAATTTTTTTGAAAAAAATCAATTGAATCATCACCAAAAATTCTACTTTCTGCTTTAAAAAATTTATCAAAAACTTCATTCAAGTTTATAAATCCCAAATCTCCTATTGCTGCAATTCCGTCATTACCAATAATCTTACTACTTCTAATCCAAATTAATTCATCAACCAAATTTTGTTGTAGAAATTGAGTGGCAATATTTTGCCCTCCTTCAACTAAAACAGAGTTTATGCCTGTTGCGCAGAGTTTTTGTAAGGCATCGTGCAAATCGATTAACCCTTGTTTTTCATTGCATAAAATAGTTTGAACAAAAGGTATATTTAGTTCTGAAGAGTTTTTACTAGTTAGAATTATGGTTGGAATTTTATCGCAATTTTGAAAAATTTTTGAATTGGCATCAAAATCAAAATTATTTGAAATAATAACTCTTTTTGGTGAAAAATCTTCAAGTCCAGATATGCGACAATCAAGGTTTGGATTGTCATTTCTAACTGTATTTGCACCAACTAAAATTGCGTCGTTAATTGAGCGTAAATGATGAGAAAAAAGGCGTGATTTTTCAGAAGTAATCCATTTGCTATCAAAATTTTTTGTAGCAATTTTTCCATCAAGGCTTGTGGCTAATTTTAACGTTATGAAGGGTAATCCTGTTATTTTTGATTTGAAAAAAGCACGGTTAATTTCTTGAGCTTCTTTTTCTAAAATTCCGCAACTGACTTCAATTTTAGCTTCTTGCAGCTTTTTTATGCCTAATCCATTTACGCGTTTATCAGGATCTTGAGTTGCAATAATCACGCGTTTAAAGCCATATTTAATAATTGCTTCAACGCATGGTGGAGTTTGTCCAAAATGTGAGCAAGGTTCAAGAGTAACATAGATTTCAGATCCTAAAAGATCTGCTTTGTTAAAAACTTTATCAATTGCAATTTGTTCAGCATGAGGTCTGCCATTTTGCGCAGTTACTCCAGTAGAAATTATTTCATTATTTTTAACAATAACACAGCCTACAATTGGATTTGGAGATGTTATGCCAAAATTTTTTCTGGTTAAATTTAATGCGTAATTTATATATTTGTTATCAGTTGATTGGCTCATATTTTTTCATTTTAAAACGAAAACAAATAGTTAATTAGTTAAGTAAATACTAAAGTTGATTACTAGAATTTGTTTGTGGACATTTCAAACTCGCTTTAGATAAATATTTTTAGAGATATCTAAATAAATGATTAGGAAGGATTTTAATTTACTAGTAGTTGTTTTTAGCTGGTTATTTGTGTTTAGTTCTTGTGCGCCAAGAGAGTCGTATGTTACAAGTTCTCCAGCAATACCAAATTCTTCATACAACTATAATCAAGGTAATTATCCAAGATCATACCAGCCATATTATCAACCTAATTCTAGAACGTATAATAATCCCTATAATTATCCTCCAAGAAATTATTATCCTTATTACGACTTTGACCAATATTATGTTCCTCCAACGCAATATCAAAACATTGAGAACAGATCAGGGTTTTCTAACACTGGGATTATCGGCAAGTTTTAATTTTTTGTTAACAGGATGTTTGGTTGTTTTATTGCTTTTTGTTTCTGGTTGTGAGGCGAGATATCCTTATGTAGATAAAGAAAGAAGTGACTCATATCTTTATGACAATGTTGGTTTTGAAGTTGGAAAAAAGCCACAAAATGCTGCAAATCCTGCAATTTCAAAAGTTGCACCTGATCGTTACTATCGTCAACCAACAAATCCAGAATATATGCCACAAAATCGTCAGCTACAGCCACAATTTCAACAAATACCACAGCAACAACCTTATCCATATTATGCTCCTCAAGTAACATATCCATATCAGCCGCAGCCATATTATTATCAGCAAGACATTAGAAGGTATAATGTTATACAACAACAAGATGCAGGATCTCGCTTTTATTCAAATCCATATGCCATTCCGCCTACAACCCAAGCCCCACGTTTTGATGGTGATCAATTTTATTCACCTCCTACTTCGCAACATAATCAGGAACCTATTTTGGAGCCATCAGAATTTAATCAGTAATAGATCAAGATGATTAGTTGAATTTGAAAAAATGATTTCTATATAGGCGGCAGCTGATCTTATTTCTTTTATTTTTTAATGTTGTCTTACAAATTTTTTTCACAATTTCTTAGAAGTTTTTTTACCATAAGCTTTTTGCTGGTGGTTTTTTCCTGCGCTAATGATGGATATGACCAGTTTTTAGATTCTTCTCAAAGTGGTATGCAAAATTCTAACCAGAATTTTTATAATCAGCAGCCATCTTACGGGCATTCAGCTCCACCATCTTACGGTCAAAGACCAAATTCATATCAACCTTCACCATATCAACAACAAGCTCCAAATCCTTACTATTATCAGCAGCCTAATTATTATCAGCAACAAGCTCCTTCTTATCAGCAGCAATATGGTGGTTCAAGATATTATTCAAATCCTTATGCTATTCCTCCTTCAAGCAGATATCCAAATTATGATGCTGATCAATATTATGTTCCTCCTTCTTACTATAATAACGTTGAGCCTTCGCAGCAAAGCGTTACTGGTCCCGGATTTTAGATTTAGCAAAAATAAATTATTACAAAACCTATGAAAGAAATTTTGATATATACCAAAGAAATATGCCCTTATTGTGTTCGTGCCAAATCTTTGTTACAAAGAAAAGGTGCTGTTTTTAAAGAAATTAAAATCACTGATGAAGCAACTCGAGATGAAATGATAAAAAAGTCTGGTGGTCGCATGACCGTTCCGCAAATTTTTGTTGGTGAAGCTCATATTGGTGGTTGCGACGATCTCTATGCTCTTGATGCCGAAGGCAAATTAGATAAAATTTTGAAATAATTTTTTCTCACCCCTTGAAGCTGTTTTGATTTTTACTAAGTTAGCGTCACTTCAATTTTTTTATTCTTATCAACCTCTTAAATTAATTTAATCAAAACATGAAAGTCATACCTCTGCATGACCGCGTTCTTATTGAGCGCATCGAAGCCGAAAGCAAAACTGCTGGTGGCATTATTATTCCAGATACAGCAAAAGAAAAACCATCTGAAGGTAGAGTTATTGCCGTTGGAGAAGGTCTTCGTAATGAAGATGGTAAACGCATTGCTTTAGATGTTAAAAAAGGTGATCGTGTGCTATTCCAGAAATGGGGTGGTGCGGAAGTTAAGATTGATGGTAAAGAACTTATCATTCTTAAAGAGTCAGATATTTTGGCTGTAATTGAATCTAAATAAAATTTTTGAACCCTGCCAACAAGCGCGCGGTTCATTAACAATCTCAAATTAATAATTAAATAAAAAATAAAATATGGCTGCTAAAGAAATTATTTTTGGAACAGAAGCCCGCTCAAGAATCCTTGAGGGCGTTGATATTATTGCAAATGCAGTAAAAGTAACATTAGGGCCAAAAGGTCGTAATGTTGTAATTGAAAAATCTTTTGGTGCTCCACGCATCACCAAAGATGGTGTTTCAGTTGCAAAAGAAATTGAACTTGCTGACAAATTTCAAAATTTGGGCGCGCAAATGATTAAAGAAGTTGCTTCAAAAACCAACGACATCGCAGGCGACGGAACTACAACTTCAACTGTTCTTGCTCAAGCAATCGTTCGTGAAGGCGCAAAAGCAGTTGCCGCAGGAATGAATCCAATGGATTTGAAACGCGGAATTGACCTAGCTGTTGAAGCTTTGGTTAAAGAGCTTGGCAAGATGAGCAAAAAAATCTCTGCTAAAGAAGAAGTTGCGCAAGTTGCGACAATTTCAGCCAATGGTGATTCTGAGATTGGTTCGAAAATTGCTGAAGCGGTTCAAAAAGTTGGTCCAGATTCTCCAATCACTGTTGAAGAAGCTAAAGGTTTGGAATTTGAAGTTAATGTGGTTGAAGGAATGAATTTTGATCGCGGATATTTATCGCCTTACTTCATCACTAACGCTGAAAAAATGAGCGTTGAAATGGAAAATCCATATATTTTGTTGTTCGAGAAAAAAATCTCGAATCTTCAACCAATGGTTCCATTGCTTGAGGCCGTAGTGCAATCAGGTCGTCCACTTTTGATTATCGCTGAAGATGTTGAAGGCGAAGCTCTTGCGGCTTTGGTTGTAAACAAACTTCGTGGTGGTTTGAAAATTGCTGCGGTGAAAGCTCCTGGATTTGGCGATCGTCGTAAATCAATCATGGAAGATATCGCAGTTTTAACTGGTGGTCAATTGATCTCAGAAGATCTGGGCATGAAACTTGAAGATGTAAAACCTGCTCAACTTGGACAAGCTAAAAAAATTATCATCGACAAAGAAAATACAACAATTGTTGATGGTGCTGGCAAAGCTTCTGATGTAAAAGCTCGTTGCGCTTCAATCAAATCACAAATTGAAGAAACCACTTCCGATTACGATCGCGAAAAACTGCAAGAACGTTTGGCTAAACTTTCTGGCGGCGTTGCTATCATCAAAGTTGGCGGAACAACTGAAGTTGAAGTTAAAGAGAAAAAAGATCGCGTTGACGATGCTTTGGCTGCAACTCGTGCCGCAATGCAAGAAGGTATTGTTGCTGGTGGTGGATCGGCTCTTTTATTTGCTGGACGCGTTCTTGACAAAGTTAAAGGTGCAAATGATGACCAAAATGTTGGTGTGAATATCATTAAAAAAGTTATTCAATCGCCAATTCGTCAAATTGCTGAAAATGCTGGTTTTGATGGTGCTGTTGTTGCCAATGAAGTGATCTCAAAAGGACAAGCTTCTTATGGTTACAATGCACAAAACAACGAATATGTTGATATGTTCAAAGCTGGTATCGTTGACCCAACTAAAGTTGTGCGTACAGCATTACAAGATGCTTCATCAATTGCTGCTTTGTTGATTACAACTGAAGCTGCAATTATTGAGAAAAAAGAAGAAGCTCCTGCCGCTAGTGGCGCACCAATGGGTGGCATGGGCGGAATGGGCTTCTAACGACGGTGCAAAGCACCGTAATAACAGCCTAAATGGCTGTTATTAGTTAGAAGCGGGCGAGAGCTATGCTCCTGCCCAGGCGCGAGTTGTCTTCGAATCAAACGCAGTTTGATGAGAAAAGCGACGAAACGTTTTTCAAGGAAAAGGAAGATAAAGTTACGTAGAGTTGTAATAACAGCCTAAATGGCCTCAGTGCTGGACGGGATTTGTAATCCCGTCCAAATGTTCAAACACAAGTTAAATTTTTACATGAATATGTGGACTGGGTTACAAACCAGTCCAGCGAAGAGGTCTTCGAATCAAACGCAGTTTGATGAGAAAAGCATAGAAAAATAAAAACCTCAGCTTCAAATCTGAAGCTGAGGTTTTTTATTAATAGTTTTTATCTTGCTAAAATTTTATGCACAAAAACAGCAATTTATTTATCTTGATTTTGCTTGGAATTATTTGGTCAAGTTTTGCTGCTTTTACTAAAATTGCTGCTGCAGAGCTATTGCCTTTCTTTGTTACTTTTGCTCGTTTGTTTTTTGGTGTAATTTTGCTTTATTCAATAGTTTTATTTAACAAAAAAAAACTATCTCTAATCAAAAATTATAAACATTACGCAATTGTAGGATTTTTTAATTCTGCTCTACCATTTAGTTTATTTGCTTTGTCTTCTAGGGTTGTAGATAGCGGAATTGCAGCGATTCTTGATGGAACTGTACCAATGTTTGAAGTTTTAATTTCGATATTTGTTTTGCAGAGATTTGTGGATAAAAGCGCGATTATTGGTGTGATCTTTGGTGTGATTGGAATTATAATTACATATTTTGACGTTGGTTTTATAGGCAAAATAACTTTTTCATATACGCTTGCTGTGGTAGCAATTTTAATTGCCACAGCTTCATATGCAGGTGCTTCTCTTTACATAAATGCAAAATGCAAACATATTGAGCCAATAGCTATGGCAACAGGCAGTGTATTTTTTGCTTTAGCATTTCTTTCGCCAAGTGTTTTCTTTACTGATTTTAGTGTTATCAACACAAAAGTAATAACTTCTCTATTAGGTCTAGGGTTACTTTGTACAGGTTTTGCTTATGTTTTATTTTTTAAATTAATTGCCGAAGAAGGAGCTAGAACTGCAGTTAGTGTTGTTTTGTTAATTCCAGTTTTTGGAACAATTTTTGGTGCAATATTTTTAGATGAGGTTGTGACAATTAATAAATTGATTGGCTGTCTAACAATTTTAGTGAGTATGAAATTTATTCTAAATCTTTCGAAGCAGAATTTTTTTAAATCAAAGAACGCACCAGTGGTTTAGAATTTATTGTTTAAAACTATTTTAAAAACAGACGAAATTCTTTTAAAATATCTTCATAAAGTTCACGCTTAAATCCAACAATCGCATCTAATATTTTATTTGGTGAAATCCATTTCCAATCAGAAAATTCAGGATGTTCAGTAGCAATATTTATTGCTGATTCAGATCCAATAAATTCGGCTAAATACCAACGTTGTTTTTGACCTAGATATTTTCCGCCCCAGAATTTTTTTTGTAATTTGTAAGGTAGGTTGTAGTAGTGATGACCAAAGCTTTTGCATAAAATTTTAATGCTATTTTCGCAGATTCCTGTTTCTTCTTTTAACTCACGAAACATTGCTAAATCTTCATTTTCACCAGCATCAATTCCGCCTTGAGGCATTTGCCAAGCATCAGAATTATTATCTATTCTTTTGCCAACAAAAATTTCTTTTTTTGAGTTTAGTAAAACTATTCCAACACCGCTACGATAAAGGTAGTCTGGTTTTTCACTAAATTGATTTTGATCTTGATTTGCTTGAGCCGACATTGACTTAATTATCAGTTAAACTAGAAATTATTTGACATGTTAGCTTAAGTTAAAAGCCATCCTTTCCAAAAATCAAAGTAATTGATTCTATGAAATTTATCTCTACCCGCCTTAATGCTCCTACACTTTCTTTTGAAGATGTTGTTTTGCAAGGATTAGCAAGTGATGGTGGACTTTATGTTCCTGAATTTTTGCCTAAATTTAGTGATGCTGATATTTCCAAGATGAGAAAAATGAGTTATGAAGAATTATTTTTTGAAGTAACTCGTCATTTTGTTGAGAGTGAAATTGATGTTAAAACTTATAAAGAAATCATAAAAAAATCTTATATAAATTTTTCTCATGAAGCAATCGCTCCTCTAAAACAATTAAGTCACAATGAGTTTTTGCTCGAGCTTTTTCATGGACCAACTTTAGCTTTTAAAGATTTTGCTTTGCAGTTTTTGGGCAACCTTTTAGATCATTTTTTAAGTAAACGTAACCAAAAAATAGTTATTGTTGGAGCAACTTCAGGAGACACTGGCTCAGCCGCAATTCAAGGATGTAAAGCTTGTAAAAACGCTCAGATTTTTATTCTTCATCCACATAATAAAGTTTCTGATGTGCAAAGAAAACAAATGACAACAGTTATTGCGGATAATGTTTTTAATATTGCTGTTGAAGGTAATTTTGATGATTGTCAATCGATGGTCAAAAAAATGTTTGCTGAAGAAAGTGCCGGAAAAAGTGTTTTGAAAGGCAAAAAAATGGTGGCAGTTAATTCTATTAATTTTGCCCGTATTTTAGCGCAGATTGTTTATTATTTTTATTCAGCAGCAAGGCTTGGTTGTAATGAAAAAAATCAAATTTCATTTGTAGTTCCAAGTGGAAATTTTGGCGATATTTACGCTGGATATTTAGCCAAAAAAATGGGTTTGAATGTTGGTAAGTTAGTGATTGCTACCAACTCAAATGACATTTTGGTTCGTTTTCTAAATGCAAATGATTATTCAAAATCACCAATGGTTGAAACTATTTCTCCAAGCATGAATATTCAGGTTTCTAGCAATTTTGAGCGTTTAATTTTTGATGTGTATAGACAGCAAAAATCAGAAGAAGAAATGCCAAAACTTATGGCTGAGTTTGAAAAAAGCGGCAGTTTAAAAGTTGCTGATCAAGTTCTAAACAATATCCAAAAAGAATTTGATGCTTATGCAGTTGATGATGAAACAACTAAAAAAACCATAAAAGCTATGTTTGAAAAAACTGGTGAAGTTCTTGATCCACACAGTGCAATTGGCGTTTTTGCAGCACAGCAATTTATAAAAAGCAAAAATTATCAAGGTGAATTTGTGGTTACATTAGCAACAGCTCATCCAGCAAAATTTCCAGAGGCGGTTGTTGCTTCTTCTGCGCCAAATCCAGCTTTACCAAGTTTCTTAAAAAATCTTTTCAATGAAAAAGAGAAATACGAAGTAATCGCAAATAATATTGAGTTGGTTAAAAAATTTATTTCTGATAAAGTTCAATAAATTATGTCTCCAATAATAGGTTTTTCGTTATTGCTGTTGGTTTTATCAATTGGTGTTTTTTTGCCAATTTTTAATTTTTGGTCTTTTAAAAAAAGAGACAAATTACAAGAACTTGAAAAAATCACATTTGTTTTAAGTGCTGCAACTTTGATTTGTGCAGTTTTATCGCAGATTTGTTTGATTTATTCTTTTGTGGTTTCTGATTATTCGGTTGCCAATGTTTACCAAAATTCGCATCATCTAAAACCACTTATCTACAAAATATCAGGAAGTTGGGGAAATCACGAAGGTTCAATGCTGTTACTGATCACAATTCTTTCGGCTTATAGTTTTGCCTTTAATTATTTTAGCAAAGTTTCTGGTAAAGAAAAAATAATAATCTCTTCATCTCAATCTCTGATAATTGCTCTATTAGCGGCTTTCACTGCTTTTACTTCAAATCCTTTTGCCAGAATTTTTCCTACACCTTCAGAAGGTTTGGGATTAAATCCTCTGTTGCAAGATATTGGTTTAGCTCTTCATCCACCAATGCTTTACACTGGTTACATTGGTTTTTCTTTGGTATTTTCTTTTGCAATAGCAGGTCTTCTAACAGAAAAAATTGATCGTGAATTTGCACAAAATTTAAAAAAATGGCTTTTTATTTCTTACGGATTTTTAACTTTAGGAATTGGTTTAGGATCTTGGTGGGCCTATCGTGAACTTGGCTGGGGTGGATATTGGTTTTGGGATCCGGTAGAAAATATTTCTTTAATGCCTTGGATTGCTGCAACTGCTTTAATTCATTGTTTAAAAATTCTTGAAACAAAAGAAATTTTTAAAATTTGGACAGCATTTTTATCAATTCTAACTTTTATTTTATGCTTGCTTGGAATTTTTTTAGTGCGTTCTGGAGTTTTAACTTCTGTGCATTCATTCGCAATTGATCTAGATCGAGGGTTTTTTATTATTACGCTTATTCTTTTAATTGGTGGTTCTGGTTTATTGGTTTTTGGTTCAAAAGTTTCTGCTTTTAAAGATGATGTTGCAAATCAGCCGATTGCTTTTTGGTCAAAAATTGGAGCAATTCTTTTTAATAATTATATTTTGATGATTGCTCTTTTTGTAGTTCTTCTTGGAACTACTTATCCAATTTTTTCTCGTGGATTTTTTGATCAATTTATTTCGATTGGAGCAAGCTATTATAACACAATATTTACGATTTTACTTTTACCATTTTTAGTGTTTTTTGCTTTTTCTAATCATCTTCATTATTCCGCTCAAACTCAATTAAATAAACGTCAAACTTCCTATATTATTTTAGCTGCAATTTTAATTACTTCTCTAACATTTTTCTACCAAACAAAAGCGGATATTTTGCAGTTAGTAGTTTTATTTTTGGCAATTTTCTCAGCTTTGATGACTTTGATGGCAAGATCAAATCTTGTTATGACCTTGGCGCATTTTGGTTTTGCAATAATTATTGTTGGTGTGGTTTTAAGCTCTTCTTTTGGAATTACGAAAGAAGAAAATTTGCAAATTGGTCAATCAATCAAAATTGCTGATTACGAGATAAGATTGATTAATATTGAACATCAAATTGGTAAAAATTTTCTGGCGCGTCAGGGAAATTTTTTGATTCTCAATGACAATCAAAAAAAACTTGGAAAACTTACACCACAACTTCGTTATTACCCTGTGTCTGAACAAAATACCAATGAGGCTTCAATAAAACATAAAATGTTTTCAGATCTTTATCTGGTGATTGGTAATAAAGATGAGAAAGAGAATTATGCTATTCGAGCATACTACAAGCCTTTTATTTACTTGATCTGGTTGGGATGTTTTTTAATTTTCTTTTCAGCAATACTAAAATGTCGTTTCTGGAATTGGCGGCTAAAAATATTTTATATCAAACATGAAAAATAATCTTTGGAAATCAGCTTTAATTTTTTGTCTCTTAATTTCTTCTTGTGTTAGCAAAGAAAAAACAACAAACAAAAAAAGTTCTTCTTTTAGCCTTTCTGATTATTGGATTGGCGAACCAGATTCTGGCTTTAGAAATTTAAAAGAAGTTGAAGGAAGTAAATACATGGTTTCTTCAGGATCTGAATTGGCAAGTAAAGCTGGAGCAGAAATTATTGAAAAAGGTGGTAATGCAATTGATGCAATGATTGCAACTCAACTGGTTTTAAACGTTGTTGAGCCTCACTCTTCTGGAATTGGTGGTGGCGCACTTTTGCTTTATTATGATAAAAAAACGGGACAGACTTTTTATTTTAATGGTCGCGAAACTGCACCATCTAGTTCAAGAAGCACAATGTTTTTGGGTGCCAATTGTCAACCTCGTGAGTTCAACGATGTGGTTAAAGGAGGATTATCAGTTGGAACTCCGGGTGCTTTAAAACTAATGAAAGAAGCACATTATTTTTATGGTAGATTGCCTTGGAGTCAGTTATTTCAACCAGCAATAAAAATTGCGCGCGAAGGTTTTGTGGTTAGCGAAAGATTTCACACGCTTTCTAAAACAATTTCTTATCTAAATAAATTTGATGAAACGGCAGAGATTTATCTAAAGAAAAATGGCAAGCCTTATAAAGTTGGTGAAAAAATTACCAATCCAAAATTGGCAGATACTTTTGAAATAATTGCCAAAAAAGGTATTAATGATTTTTATCAAGGAAAAATAGCTAATGATATTGTTAATGCTGTTCAGAATTCAGAAATAAATCCGGGTTATTTATCACTTGAGGATTTGAAAAAATATCGCATCAAAAAAGGAAATCTTCTTTGTATGAAATATCGTGGTAAATACAATATATGCACTCTTCCTTTGCCTTCTAGCGGAGCAACTGTTTTGCAAACTTTAGGAATTTTAGAAAATTTTGATTTGGCAAAATTAAAACCAAATTCTCTTGAAGCGGTGCATTTAATAGTTGAGGCAACTCGTTTAGCTTATGCCGATCGTAATGAATATTTTGGCGATCAATCTTTGGTGCCTTTATACAGACTTTTAGGTAAAAATTATTTAAAATCTCGCGCCGATTTGATTAAACAAGAAAAGGCTGCAGAAAGTTTTGAAGCTGGTAAATTTAAACCAATTGTTAAAAATGTTGTGCTAGATCAAAAAGCAGCAGAAATGCCTTCAACAACACATATGTCAATTGTTGATAAAGAAGGAAATGCAGTTTCTATGACTAGTTCAATTGAATATTTCTTTGGATCAGCTTTGTCGGTTGATGGATTTTTGCTCAATAACCAGCTAACAGATTTTTCTTTTGTTCCTAAGAAAAATGGCAAAAAAGTTGCAAATAGCTTGGAACCGGGAAAACAGCCGCGCAGTTCAATGTCGCCAACTTTTATTTTTGACAATAAGGGTAAATTAAAAATGGTTGTTGGATCTCCGGGTGGACCAAGAATTATTCAATTTGTAACTAAAGCGATTGTAAATCATTTAGATTTTGGTTTGGGAATTCAGGAATCAATTTCTTTACCTTCATTTGTTGTGTTAAATGATGTGGTTGAGCTAGAAAAAGGAAAAGATATTACTAAATTAGAATCGGCTTTAAATAAAATGGGTCATAAAACTAAAGTGGTTGAAATTGTTAGTGGTATTAACGCAATCTCTTTAGAAAATCGTAAGCTTTATGGTGGGGTTGATCCTAGACGTGAAGGTGTTGCGGTTGGTAAATAACTAGATTAAAATATATGAAAGTAAAAATATTTCGTCCTACAAAATCGGCAATGCAATCAGGAAAAAGAAATCTAAAAAAATGGTTGGTCGAACCAATCGAGCAAGAAAATATCAGGTCAATAAATCCTTTAATGGGTTGGGTTTCTGCAAATAATACTTCTTCACAATTTCGTTTTGAGTTTTCAAGCAAAGAAGAGGCGGTAAAATTTGCCCAAGATAAAAATTTTGAGTTTGAAATTCATGATCCAAAAACCGCGTCTATTCAATCCAAATCATATGCGGCTAATTTTACTAACTAGGAATTTTGATGAATAAAATAATAGAAGTTCTATCGCAAAAAATTACTAATAATAAACAGAAAATAGATGATTTTTTTGCCAATAAACTTCAGAAAAACCCATTCCTAATCTATAATTCTGTTGATTTGCGCCACTCGCAAATAAAAATTGCTCCTGTAGATACAAATTGTTTTCCTGCTGGTTTTAATAATTTAAGTCAAGCATCAAGCGATAAAGCAAAAATTATTATTGATGATTTTTTTACTAAGAATTTTTCTGATGCTAAAAAGATTATTATTTTTCCAGAAGCCCACACACGTAATCTGCGATATCTAGAAAATGTTAGATCTTTACAAGAAATTATCGCTAATAAAAGGGAAGTTGTAGTTGGATCAAATGCTATTTCTGAGAAACAAGAGATAGATTTAGAAAATGGTAATTTTTTAACACTTTATCCAGTGATAAAAAATGAAAATTCAATGCAAACAACTGATGGATTTTTAGCTGATGTTATTGTGTTAAACAACGATTTAACAGACGGTATTCCAGAGATTTTAAAATCTTTAAAAACTCCTATTATTCCTTCTGAAAAAATGGGTTGGCACAGTCGTTTAAAATCAACTTACTTTGATATTTACAATAAAATCGCACAAGAATTAGCAAGTATTTTAGAAATTGATCCATGGTTAATTTCAACCATTCATAGCGTGCAAAATGATGTAAATTTTAAAGAGAGAATTGGCGTAGAATCTTTGGCACAAAATGTAGAAGATTTGCTGCAAAAAATTAGAAAAAAATATCAAGAATATAACATTCAAGATGAACCTTACTGCTATATTAAAGCTGATAATGGAACCTACGGAATAGCTGTTTGGTCGGTTTTTTCAGGAGAAGAAGTTTTGCAAATCAATAAAAAAGAACGCAACAAAATGAATATGCTAAAGGGTTCGGTTCAAACCAGTCAGGTGATTATTCAAGAAGGTGTAAAAACCACAGATAAAATTGACGGCAAAATTGCAGAACCAATGATTTATATTATTAATGGTCAAGTTGTTGGAAATTTATTTAGAGCCAATGCTGAAAAAGATGAAAAATCTAGTTTAAATTCTGTGGGGGCGCAATTTTTTGATTTGCAAAATTTAACCCAAAATCAAATTGAATTGGGTGGCAATAAAGAAGAAATCACCGAAGTTTATTCTTTAATATCAAAGCTTGCAGCTTTAGCAGCAGCAATTGAATATCAACAGGCTTAAAAAATGATTAAATTAAAAAATTCTTATCGTCCATTAATAGGCATTGTTCCTGATTATAAAGAAGGTTGTGCAAATGGTTATTCAAAAGGAAATTATTACGCGCTTCGTGCTAATTATGTAAATATGATTAACAGTGCTGGTGGTGCGGCGGTTATTCTTACTTACGATTACGAATTGATTGATTCTTATTTAGAATCTCTTGATGGCTTAATGATTGTTGGTGGTTATTTTGATATTCATCCAAAACGCTATGGAGAATCAGAAATTCATGAAACTGTAAAGCTTAACGATATACGTGAAAATTTTGAGCATGAGTTAGGAAAAAAAGCAGTAGCAACAAATTTACCATTTTTAGGAATTTGCAATGGTATGCAATTAATCAATGTTTTGCATGGCGGAAAAGTTATTCAACATATTCCAGATGAAGAAAAATTCATGGATCATGAGCAAAGCCATTTTGAAGAATTTAACGATTATCATCGTGGTTATCATGAAGTGACAATTGAACGTAATTCAAAACTTTTTTCAATTGTTGGTGCTGAAAAAATCAAAACTAATTCTTCGCATCATCAAGCAGCAAGAATTGCTGGAGATGGTTTAAGAGTTGTAGCGCGAGCTTCTGATGGTGTGATTGAAGCAGTTGAAAAAACCAATCATAATTTTTGTCTTGGTGTGCAATGGCATCCTGAATTTTCAGTTTCTGATGCTGATAAAAAAATTTTTACTGCCTTTATTGAAGCCTCTTTGGAATATAAAAAACAAAAATAATTATGACCATTTCACAATCTGAAGAAAAAGGTATTCGTATTGCAAAATTAATTGCGCAATCTGGTCATTGTTCGCGCAGAGAAGCAGAAGCATTAATTCTTGAAGGAAGAGTTAAAGTGAATGGTCAAGTAATTGAAAGCCCAGCTACTTTTATTACCGATCAATCAGTTAAAATTGATGATAAATTAATTAACGCCAAACAAGAGCCACGAATTTGGCTTTTTCATAAACCAGAAGGCTATTTAACTACAACAAAAGATCCTCACAATCGTAAAAAAATCTTTGATTTATTACCAAAGCAGATGCCACGTGTAATTACTGTTGGTAGGTTGGATTATAATACCGAAGGTTTGTTATTGCTTACAACTAGCGGTGAATTAGCTCGTTTCATGGAATTGCCAAAAAATAAATGGAACAGAAAATATCGCGCACGGGTTTTTGGAAAATTAAATCACGAACGTTTAAAAAAATTAGAAAAAGGAATCACAGTTGATGGTATAAGATATGGTAGTATAAAAGTTGAGGTTGATGTAGAAAAAGATTCAAACTCATGGCTAAAAATTTCTTTAGAAGAGGGAAAAAATCGTGAAATCAGAAAAGTAATGGAGCATTTAGGTTTAAAGGTTAATCGTCTAATTCGTGTTTCCTTTGGTCCTTTTACTTTAGATGATTTAAGAGTTGGTGAAGTTAAGGAAGTAAGAAAATCTATTGTTAATGGCTTAATGAAAAGCTCTTGATATTGAAATTTCTTCAAAGGTTTTTAAGTTGTGATTTCGATATAAAAATTCAAATATTTTCAAATGAAAAATTCAGGAAAAAACTTTCTTATCTGGGTAGTTGTAATTGGTGTTATGATGGCCGTTTCGCACATTGTTGGTGGGCCAGATGGAATTTCTGGAAACAAAATTACTTTCAGTGAATTTCTTAAAAAAGTTGATGCAGAAGAGGTTCAAAAAGTTGATATTAAAGGAAATGATCTTGTTGGAGAACTAAAGGCGGGTGGTCAATTTTATACTTATTTACCGCAATATCCTGATTTGGTGAAAGTTTTGCAGGAAAAGAAAGTTGAAGTAACTGCTGTTCCTCTTGTTAGCAAAGCAGAAAAAGTTATTGGTGGAATATTGGGTTTTTTACCTTTCATTATAATTATTGCTCTGTGGATTTACTTTTCTCGTAGTGCTGGTGGAGCAGGAGGAAGAGGAGGTGCTTTTGGTTTTGGAAAATCACGCGCTAAACTTTTGCAAGAAAGTAAAGTAAAAATAACTTTTGCTGATGTTGCGGGAATTGACGAAGCTAAACAAGAACTTAGCGAAATTGTCGATTTCTTAAAAGATTCAAAAAAATATATTGATGTTGGTGCAAAAATTCCTCGTGGCTGCTTGTTAATTGGATCTCCGGGAACCGGTAAAACTTTACTAGCACGAGCTATTGCTGGTGAAGCAAATGTTCCGTTTTTCTCAATTTCTGGTTCTGATTTTGTTGAAATGTTTGTTGGTGTTGGTGCAAGTCGTGTTCGTGATATGTTCGAACAAGCAAAAAAATCCGCACCGTGCATTGTTTTTATTGATGAAATTGATGCAGTTGGTCGCCATCGTGGTTCTGGAGTTGGTGGTGGTAATGATGAAAGAGAACAAACTTTAAACCAATTGCTTGTTGAGATGGATGGATTTTCTGACAATGAAGGTGTGGTGATTATTGCTGCAACAAATCGTCCAGATGTTTTAGATCGTGCTTTATTGCGTCCGGGTCGTTTTGATCGTCAAATAACAGTTCCAAATCCTGATATTAACGGTCGTGAACAAATTCTTAATGTGCATTTGAAAAAAATTGCCGCTGCATCTGATATTGATGTTAAAACAATTTCGCGTGGAACGCCGGGTTTTGCTGGTGCTGATTTAGCAAATCTTGTAAATGAAGGTGCTTTAATGGCGGCGCGTCAAAATCAGAAAATGGTTACGATGAAAAACTTAGAAGAAGCCAAAGATAAAATCATGATGGGAACTGAAAGAAGATCTATGGTAATGCAAAAATCAGAAAAAGAATTAACAGCCTATCACGAATCAGGACACGCAATTACTGCGCTTAACAGTCCTAATTCTGACCCAATTCACAAAGCAACAATTATTCCTAGAGGTCGTGCTTTAGGTTTGGTTATGCGTTTACCAGAAACTGATAGATTTTCAATTACACGTGCCAAATTGCATGATGATTTAGTTGTAGCAATGGGTGGTCGTGCGGCAGAAGAGTTAATTTTTGGTTATGATAAAGTTACAACTGGTGCATCTTCAGATATTTCGCAAGCAACTCATATGGCGCGTAGCATGGTAACTCGCTGGGGTTTAAGTGATAAAGTTGGAACAATTGACTATAGCGATGAAGAAGGCACAAAATTTTATGCTGCACAAAAAGTATTTTCTGAAGAAACTGGCAAGGTCATTGACGAAGAAGTAAAACGCATTGTTGATGAAGCTTTACAGCGTGCTAAGCAAATTTTAGCAGATAAAAAATCTGATTTAGAAAAATTGGCTCAAGCTTTATTAGAATATGAAACTTTAAGTGGCGATGAAATTAAAGATTTGCTTGCTGGTAATCAAATTAGAAAAACAGTTGTAAATGATATAAATGAACAGCCAATTTCGAGTAGTTTCACCCCAATAATAAGTGATGATTCAAACAAGTAATTTGTTTTAGAAATGTTTGGAAAAAATAAAATCTTAAAACCCGAAATACATGATGGGTTGCATTTAGATGTACAAGAAATTTTTCCAACATTTCAAGGTGAAGGTCCTTTTGTTGGCTATCCTGCAGTTTTTATTAGACTTGGTGGATGTAACTTAGCTTGTGATTTTTGTGATACAGAATTTGATTCTTATCAAAATTTTTCTTTAGAAAAAATTATCAAAACAGTTTTTGACTTAGCCAAAAATAAAAATGGTGAAATAGTTAAAAAGTTAGTTGTTATTACAGGAGGAGAGCCTTTTCGTCAGCCAATTGAAAAGCTTTGTGAAGAATTAATAAAGTTAAGTTTTTTAGTGCAAATTGAAACTAATGGCACGTTATTTCGTGATGTTTCAAGAGATGTAAAAATTATTTGTTCACCAAAAGTTACCAATAAAAAATATCACCAAATTAGATCAGATTTATTAGAAAGAATTGATGCTTTTAAATTTCTAATTTCAGATGAAAAAAAAGAATATTTTGATGTTCCAAGTTTTATTAAAAAATTACCATCTACAAAAGTGTATTTACAGCCGATGGATGAATATGATAGGAAAAAGAATCTAAAAAATATTAAGCGTACTTTAGAATTAGCAGAAATTCATGGATATAAAATATCCTTACAAATCCATAAGATTCTTAAGATCAGTTAAGTAAAACCGAGTTTTAAATCTCGAATTTCTCCCACTTACTATTTATTTTTTTATAACAATTTGATGGTTTGATAGTTTGCGATATTTTTTTTGCTGTTTTGAGGTTGTTTTCTTCAAAAAAATAAAAGCTGCGCTGAAAACTATTCACAAAATTTTCAGAAGGTTGATCAAGAAAAACCAAGTAGTCAGCTTTATTAGAATTTTCTTCTTGGTTTGAAATTAAAATTGGTTGTCTTTGCATCTGAAAATCGCGGTCAAAAATAGTTACATGGGGAATGAACTTGTTGCGACCATAGCTCCAAAGAGAATTATCAATTTCTTTTATTTGATTATCGTTATTGCAAAAAATTAGCACCTTTTTTTTCTCATCTAAAATTTTGAGAAGTAAAGGTGCTAAAGATTTGATAATGGTTTCATCAACCTGATAAAAAGTGATTTCTAAGCCCATTTTAATTTAATATTATCCACCGATTGCATCACGATGAATAACCATATTGATGTAAGTTTGATAAGGGATTCCAAGTTTTGCTGCTTTTTTTCTCATAGCTTCAATATCAGAACTTAAGATTCTAATTGAAACAAGCTTTCTTGTGCCTTTTTTAGAAGTATCTTGAACTTTTTTGCTTTTTGTTTTTAGCGGTTTTTTTGAGACCTTCTTAGCGGTAGAAATTTTTGTTTTAGTCACTTTAGTTTTTTTGTTAGGTGCTTTAGTTTTAACCGTTTTCTTTTTCATATTTAGATCTCAAAAAAATGCGCTGTAGAGTCACCCCAGCTAAATTTATAAGTTTGACTTCCTAAGTTTTTAAAACGCGGATTTTTTAAAGCACGAATGATAGTGATAATTTTAGTTCCTGGTTTTAATTCGTTTAAAAATTTCTCTTCTAACTTATTAAATCCATCACCTTCTTTGAAAGGATGATTCATAAAAATGAGATCAGCCTCAGAAAGATCAGTTGTAAAAATATCACCGCACAAAAATTGTAATTCGCGATTATTAATATAACCCGCTAGTTGTGGTAATACATTTTTATTAAACTCTATATTTATCTCGCAAGCTTTATTATGCAGACCTTGAAGTAATTCAACTCCAATGCATTTTCTAAAATTAAATAAAAGATGAAATGCAAGCACGACACGACCAGTTCCAGATCCTAAATCAAAAAATACTCCATTTGGTTTAGGATTAATATGTTCAATTATTTTTTGGCAGGTTTCAAAAGGAAGTTCTCCATATAAAAGTTTTTCAGTATTTATACCAGATGAATCTCGAGCTTGGTTTGAAACGCTATAGCCATTTATGTTGCCGTAAAGGTGATTAAAAATAGTTTCTGCTTGGATTGGCTCAATCATTATTTCAAATTTTCTAACTGATTAATATAGTTTGTAATTACATCTAAACCGCTTTGCCAGAAACTTTCATCTTGGATAGAAAGTTTAAATGGTTTTAAAAGATCTTGATGATTTTTAGTTCCACCACTTTTTAGCATTTCTAAATATTTTTCTTCAAAATTACTAACCTTGTTTGATTTATAAATACCATATAAAGAGTTTACTAGACAGTCGCCAAAAGCATAAGAATATACATAAAATGGCGAATGAATAAAATGCGGAATATAACACCAAAAGAAGCGATATTCTTCATCAAATTTAAATGCAGAACCTAAACTTTCTTTTTGAACATCCATCCAAAATTCACATATTTTTTCTAGAGAAATTTCACCATTTTTTCTAGCTTCATGTACCTTCTTTTCAAACTCTAAAAAAGCGATTTGTCTGATTACAGTATTAATCATATCTTCAACTTTATTTGCGATAATCAGTTTTTTTTGTGTTGGATTTTTCTCATTTTTTAGAATTTTTTGAAAAGTAAGTTGCTCTCCAAAAACTGAAGCGGTTTCTGCAAATGTGAGTGGAGTATCGCTCATAAAATAGCCTTGAGATCTTGCTAAATATTGATGAATTCCATGTCCAAGTTCGTGAGCTAAAGTCATTACATCTCGAACTTTTCCTTGATAATTCATTAAAATAAAAGGGTGAACTGATGGAACACAAGGGTGAGAAAATGCGCCAGAATCTTTGCCAGATTTTGGTGCGGCATCAATCCATTTTTTGTCAAAAAACATTTGAGCAATTTTGCTCATTTGAGGAGAAAATTCTTCGTAAGATGACAAAACAAGATCTTTAGCTTCTTGCCAAGAAATTAGCTTATTTTCATTTTTGCTTAAAGGAGCATTTCTGTCCCAATAATTCAGAGTTTTTTTACCTAAAATTTTAGCTTTAATTTTGTAGTAACGGTGAGAAATATTCTTATAATTTTCTTTCACTTTTTCTACCATCAAATCAACAATTTCATCTTCAATAAAATTGCTGAGATTGCGTGAAGACATTGGTTTCTTAAATTTACGCCATGAGTCTTCAACCGATTTATCTTTAGCTAAAATATTTGTAATAAAGGCAAAAGTTTTGGCGTTATGTTCAAAAGTTTTCCCAATTGCTTTGGCGGCATCTTTTCGAACTTTCTCATCAGAGTTTGACATTAAGTCAAAAATTTCTGAAGAGTTGAGAGTTTTTTTATGATAAGAGAATTCTAAATTATTTACTGTCTCATCAAATAAACGTACGAAGGCATTACGACCAGTAATATTTTTTTCTAAGCATAATTTTTCCAAATCATTATTAAGTTGGTGATCTTTAAAAAGGCGCGATTGGCTAATAAAAGGTTGATATTTTTTAAGCTTAGAATCCTTCAAAAGAGCTTTTAATTTTTGATCACTTATTTGATTTAACTCTAAAGAAAAAAACACTAAATCTGCCTGAATTTTACTTAGTGATTCAGAGATATTTTGATAAAATGAAATGTTATTTTGATTAGATAAATCAGATGCGTAAAGCAAATAAGAATAGCTAGAAATTTTGCCAATGCTTTCAGAAATTTTTTCATATTCTGAAATTGATAGAAAAAGATTTTTGGCAGAAAGTTTGGTGATTTTTCCGCTAAATTTCTTAACAAAATTTTCTGTGTCTTTAGTGATTTTATTTAGATCAGAAGAAATTTTTTTGTCTTTGAACGATTCATACAAATCGGATAAATCCCAAGAAGGAGGAGTGATTGTTTTTTTCATTTTTATTTTATTTTGTAAAAACTGCTATTAGCTCTAAATGCTTAGTTGCGTAGAATTGATCAAGTGCTGTTAAATTTGTAATTTTAAATCCTGAGTCAATTAAAATTTTTGAATCTCGTAAGAAACTTTCTGGATTGCATGAAACATAAATAATATTTTTTAAAGATGATTTGGCAATTTCACAAACTTGTGGAGACGCTCCATTTCTTGGTGGATTAATTATTGCTAAATCGAATTTCTTCAGTTCTTTTTTGGTGATTGGATCAGAAAATAAGTCACGAATTTCAGATTTTAATTTTGATGAAAAATTATTCTGAGAAGAATTTTTATTGATTAGATTAATCATTTTATCGCTGCCTTCAAAAGCTGTTATTGATTTTACAAGATCAACAATTGCAAAAGAATAAGCACCAAAACCAGCGTAAATATCGGCAATATTTTGAATATTTGGATTTTGTGTAAGAAAATTTCTAATGATTTTGCTAATTTCCAATAATCCTTTTTTGGTTGCTTGAATGAAGATTTCAGAATTTAAATCAATTTTAAAATCTGGATAAAAAATCTGATTTTTATGGATAAAATAAACTGGCGTGAAGTCGCTGCCAATCTTGCAAGAAAGATTTAAGTTTTGCTCTTTTGCAAAATTTAATAATTTTTGATTTTGTGTAAAATTTAGCCCTCTTTTTGCGGTAAATACTAAGTCTAAATTACTGTCAAATAATGTAATGGTTATTTGTGTAAATAGGCTTTCTTCTTGGTTTTTTAAAAAGTTTTTTAATTTTGGGATTAAGTCGGAAATTTCTTTTTCAGCGACAAAACATTTTTCAATTTCAATAATGTTTTGTGATTTTGGGGCAAAAAATCCGAGTTGGTTTTTATTGCCAATTTGCAGGTTTATTCTTCTGCGAGAAGAGCTACCAACCCATATCCAACTGTTGATATTTGGAAATAGCAAAGAAGCATTTTTTTGTTTTAGGTTTTGATAATCTTCTTTTGTGAGATCCAAAAAATTACATCCACCACAAGAAGGAAAATATGAACAGTTTTTAGAGGTTTTGGAGTTTTTCATTCTTTCTTCTTTTTAGGAAATTTGATCTGAGTAAAATATTCAAACTTCCTGAAAGAAGAGCCGAGACTCCATAAACTAACAATCCGGCACCAATCATTATGGTCAGTTCAATGATTTTGTTGTAAGAATTATTTTGAGCAAAAAATTCACGCATTAAAAATAGAGATGCAGCCATTGTAAAAGATGGAATCAAAATCAGGAGTAATTTTTTTGCGAAACCTTTTTCAAAATGAAAATGTTTTTTCTTAATTAACGAAGTGATCAGAATTGTTAAATTTAGATAAGAAGAAAAAACCGAAGCAAGAACAATGCCGATATATCCAAGCTCTAACATGAAAAAGAGCAAGTTTAAAATGGCGTTAGAAGCCATGCAAATGAATGCTATTTTCATTGGGGTTTTGGTATCCATTCTAGCAAAAAATGCAGGTTCCATTACCTTTACTAAAACATAAGAAGGTAGCCCAAATGAATAAAACATTAAAGCATCAGAAACGGCAAAACTTTCAGTAGCAGTAAAAGCACCGCGTTCAAATAAAGAAGAGATAATTGGATAAGAAAGAATTGTTAAAGCTAAAGATGCGGGAATTACAAGAATTAATCCAACTTCAAGAGCAAGATTTTGCAGCTTTATCGCCTCTTCATATTTTGCAGATTTTATTTTGTGAGAAAGGGTAGGAAGCAAAGCAATTCCAATGGCAATTCCAATCATTGCTAGGGGAAGTTGGTTTATACGATCTGCATAGTAAAGATAAGAAACCGCTCCTGTAATTAAACTGGCAAATATGGAATCGATCAAAAGATTAATCTGCATTACATTGCCGCCAATAATTCCGGGAATTAGTTTATTAAAAAACCTTTTCATATCGGAGTTAAATTTTGGCATTTTTGGATAAAGAAGAAATCCAGATTTGATGGTAAAAATTAGTACCCAAAGAAATTGTAATATTCCTGCAGCAAAAACACCCCAAGATAAAGCATAAGCATAGTTTGGAACTATTGATCCAAAAATAAAAACTGATGAGATTAATGTGGCGTTTAAAACAATAGGAGATGCGGCAGGAACGGCAAATTTTCCAATCGAGTTTAGAACTCCTGAGCAAAGAGAAACTAGAGATATGAAGATTAGATAAAAAATTGTGATGCGTGAAAGATTTATCAATAAATCAGATTTTTCTGGGTCTGTAAAAAATCCGGGAAATAAGATTTCCATGAAGAAAGGCATGAAAATCTGAAATATTAACGTAAAAATCAGCAGTACATAAAACAAAAAAGAGAAGATGTTTCTGACAAAAAATAATTCATCTTTGCTACTTTTTTTGTCTTGAAGTTTTTCAATAAAAATTGGCACGAAAGCTGAGTTAAAAGCCCCTTCAGCAAAAACACGGCGGAAGAAATTTGGTAAACGAAAAGCTGCAAAAAAAGCATCAGATAACATGCTCACGCCAAGATATTGAGCGATAATTACATCGCGAATAAAGCCAAGAACACGAGAAATTGAAATGTAAAACGAGATCGTAAAAAACGACTTGAATAAATTCATGAAAAGTGAGTTTTTTTAAACTAGTTTTTGTAAAAAATCTTTGCTGAGGTTTTCTGGAACAATTGTGATTGGAACATTAATTTTATTGCCAATTTTTTGAGTCATTTTTGGCAAAACTGTATTATCACTTAATGAGTTATGAGATTTTCCAAAAACTAACATTGCGCAATTATTAGTGGCTTTTATTTCACGAATTATTTCAACCACAATATCACCTTCTCTTATTGATATTTCTGGGGTAACGCCAGTTTCTTTATAATTTGCTTCAATCAGTTTTTTTAAATGCGCTTCAAGTTGTTGTCTTTTTTCATTTCCAATAGCGCGTGAGGCAAAAATTAAGTTTTTATGAGAAGATTCCATAACAGCCAAAACTTTTACCGCCAAACCATGGCTTTTTGCTTTGTAGCATGCATATCTAAGAGCCGTTTCTGAAGCATTTGTTGTATCAATGCAGGTTATTACTACTGGAAGTTCAGACTCATTTTGTTTTTTAGTCATAAAATATAGTTTAAAGTTATTTTCCAATAAAACGTGCAAAAAGATAGTTAGCTAACCAGCCAACAATAAGAGCAATTGCCACAGCAAGAAGACCATATAAGAACGGTTCCTGATTAGAGAAATCAAGAATTGTAGCACTAAATCCAACCTGATTTACGTAGATTGGAATTGATTGAAATGAAACAAGAGCTCCATCATTAATCAAATAAATCTCAACAGTATATACACCTCTAGAAATGTTTTTTGGAAAGTTCAACATAACTTTGAATAGAGTCTCATCCAGAAAATCAACTTTACCAGTTCCTGGGGAATATAAATTATTTTTTTCTAAGCGATCAATTAACTGAAGTTGAAATTCATTTTTGGTATCTTCTTTGACATTTCCAAAAGTTTTAAAATCAATGTTTCTTTTTCCCAATTCCAACTCAGTAAGAAGAGTTTCAATGGATTTTTGATCATTGTTGAAGGTGGAAAATATAGAGTAAAAGCTGTAAGATTCTTTAAACTTAACTCTTTTGCCATTGTACCAAACTCCAAGCAACTTTTCTTTTTTTGTAACAACAAAGTTTTTCTTTGGGCCGCGCACTGCAACCACAATATTTCCAGCATCTCCTTTAGCACCAAATAATAAAACTTTGGCACCTTGAAATTTGGTATCGATGTTAATTTCATTGTTGGAAATTCCTGAAATTACTGGGTTCGCCAGAGATATTTTGCTTACAAGAACTAGAAATGTTATTAAAAAAAGTTTTCTCATTTCAGAAATTCAATAGTGTAAAGATTTTGAGGTGTTGCTAGTAGCGAAATCAAAATTTTCATACATACCACTAATATCAAAAGAGAAAGAAGAATTCTCATGCTATCAGCGTTGAATTTATAAGCGGTGCGCGTTCCAATCTGAGCACCAATTGCAGAGCTGACAATCATTAAAAATGCCAAAACTATATCAACTGTGTTATTGGTAATTGCTTGTAAGAAAGTAGAGTTACTAGCAATAAAAATAATTTGAAAAAGAGATGTTCCAACAACAACTGAAGATGGCATGCGTAAGATATAAATCATGGCTGGAATCATTAAAAATCCGCCGCCAATTCCCATTAATGAAACTAAAATTCCAATTCCTATACTTAGAATTACGGGAACAATTATGCTGATAGTAATGTCTGATTTTGGAAAATATATTTGCCAAGGCAGCTGATCTATTTTTTCAAGAAATTTGTTAAATTTACCATTTGGCTTTTTTTCCCAAACAACATCATATCTTTTGGTAACAAGTGTTTTAATGCTATCAATTAGCATCGTGACGCTGATTGTGCCTAAGAATAAAACATAAACAGCAGATACAACAATTTCGGTATGACCAGTTTTTTGTAAAATTTTAAAAATTGTAACACCAAAAGTGGAGCCAAAAAAACCACCCAAAACCAGCACAATTCCCATTTTTATATCAACATTTCCTTTTCGTAAATGACCCAAAAGACCAGAAACAGAAGAAGCAATAATTTGATTTGTAGAAGTTGAAACAGCAATTGCTGGAGGTATGCCAATAAACATTAAAAGTGGAGTTGCTAAAAATCCGCCGCCAATTCCAAACATGCCAGCAAGAACGCCAGTAGCTAAACCAAGTATTAGAATTAGAAGTATATTTACAGGAAGTTCTGCAATTGGTAAGTAGATTTGCATTATTCTATAACAACAATTTTATGACCATTAAACTCTAAGTTTTTAGATAAATCACCAAAGCTTTGTTCATCAGAAATTTTAATTAGAGATAAAGCGTGACACTCTGATTCAAAAAAAACTGAAGAAAGAATTATTCCAGCAGGTTTTCCTTCGCAAGTAATTTCCGAATTTTTTTCAGGTAATTGGTTAGTATTAATTTTAATATGAAAAACTTTTTTACGAATTTGTCCTAAATAGTGAGTTCTTGAGGTTAGCTCTTGTCCAATGTAACAACCTTTTTGGTAATCAATTGCGTTTAAA
The DNA here is from genome assembly GCA_964461905.1 of uncultured Rhizobium sp. Lineage (GTDB taxonomy): Bacteria > Pseudomonadota > Alphaproteobacteria > Rickettsiales > UBA1997 > UBA2645. The sequence continues at coordinate 42,259 of CAYWVI010000008.1, forward strand.
TTATCAAAACCAAATTCCAGAATTAAGGATTTTTCATAAGTTAAATCATTTTCACTTTCAGGAATTTTTAGAAAAATTCTTTTGATGTGATAGTTATTTTCTGAAGCGATTTCTTCGTTTAAATTGTAGCTACGAAAACCAAGTTCTGCGTTTCTTGGATCTTTAAATTGTCCATTAAAAAAATCTTGAAAAACCTTAATTTCATCATTCTTTTTTATCTCAACTTTTGAGCGAAGTTTGTAGAGATTAAATTTTTGCAAGATTTCATCGCGTCTGATTTTTAGGCAATCAATGATTAATTTTTGATCAATTTCGCAAATAAAAAAATCATAAAGAAATCGACCCAAAGAATTTAACATTACCGCGTAAATCAAGTTCTGTTCGTTAGCTTTATTAACGTCATTTGTAACTAATCCTTGTAAGAATTTTTTACGATCTTCACCAGATATTTCAATAATTGCGCGATCTGTTAAAAGGTTTTTCATTATTTAAGTAAATTTACGTAATTGACAGTTTCAAAGATGTTTTTCATGTTGTGAAAGTTAGTAATTTTAGAATCTGATTTATGCGAATACTGAATGCAATTCATGCACAAAATATTGGTGGCGTAGACCAAGTTTTTCGTGATTATTTTGAGGTTTTGAGTTCTCAGGGTCACGATGTTGCGTTGTTGATTTCTGATAATGGATACACCAATTACGCCACAGAGAAGATTTATAAATTAAAAAATATCAGTCAAATTTTTGATTTTGTACATTTGCTTTGGGTGGTTTTTTCATTCAAGCCAGATGTGATTTTATGTCACTCAAATCGAGTGATGAAATGGATGAGAATTTTAAGATTTTTTTCAAGCGTAAAGTCAGTTGCCATCAATCATGGAATTAGCTTTAAAAACTCGCTACATTGTAAATTTATAATTAGCATCAACCAACAAATATCCGATGCGGTTGTTGCAACTGGTTTTGATAAGAATAAATCTTTTGTAGTTTTAAATGTAATTAAGGTTGATCAAAAATATCAGGAAAAAACTTTTGCTAAGATCCCAACAATTGGAATTTATGCTCGTCTTGAACCTCGAAAAGGTTTTGATGTTTTGATTAAAGCTGCAGAGATTTTGAAAAATAAAGGTTTTGATTTTCATTTAAAAATTGGCGGTTTTGAAGCACATAAAAATTATGGTTGGAGTAATATTTATCAAATTGCAAAAGAGCGGAATGTTTTTGATAAATGTCAATTTGTGGGAAAGGTTTTGGATAAAAAAAACTTCTTTAAAGATGTTGATATTTTTTGTGTTCCATCAAGAGAAGAGCCTTTTGGATTGGTAATTCTGGAGGGTTTTTTATTTTCAACTTTGGTAATTTCTTCAAATACTGATGGCGGAAAATTATTAATTTCTAACAAAGAAGATGGATATTTGTTTGAAAGTGAAAATGCTGAGGATCTAGCAAATAAAATTGCAGATATTTTAAACAATTCGAAAGATTATCAAAAAATAACATCTAAAGCTTTTTTGAAGCTTGAAAAAAACTTTTCTTTTGATTCTCTTGCAATCCATCTGAATCAAATATTGGACAACATAACCAAAATAAAATGTTAAAGAAATTTACCACATCCCTAGTTTTATTATCATTTACCAGTTCTTGTAGTTTATTTATAGAACCAATGCCAAAAAGTTGGAATTGGGGAGCAAGACCACGTCCATTAACAGGAGTTCGAGGTTTTCCAGAGGCAGATACAGAATATGGCAAGGGATTTCGTGATGGTTGTAATACTGCTTGGGATGCTGTAACAAAAGGTTTGTTAAGTGATATTAATAATAAGAAGTATGACTTTAAGCGTATGCAAAAAAGTTCAGATTATAATACTGGATGGTGGGACGCTTACGAACAATGCACTTACATTGTAGATCATGACGTTGTATAAAAATCTGATCAATAGAGTTTTGTCAGGATTATTGTTGACTATAATTATACTGAGCATTTCTTCTTGTCGACTTCCAGATACTTTTGGGTTTTATCAGCCAATAACCCTTAGGGTTAAAACTCCAGATGGTCCACCAGCTTATAAAGCTGGATGGTATTCTGGATGTAAGTCTGGCATGGCTACAAGAGGTTTTAACAATTCTGTTGTTTATCAAGAAGGTAAAGGGCCAGAATTTGTGAACGGTATTTACATGCACGACCCAGATTATCAAACTGGTTGGGGACAAGGTTGGTTCTACTGTGTAATGCACTCGGGATATTTTGCTGGTGCGGCAGGTTTTTATCCTTATGGTCCTTTAGAATAATTTTTAGAATAAATGACAAAAAAATCAGTTAAAATTTTCTTATTATTTTCTTTATTAGCACTGAATTCGGCCTGTCAAAGGTGGGTGGCAAATTACTTTGTTGATCGCCCAGATAAAGAATTTCAAGAAGAACTAAAAGATTCTACTGTTGAGTTTCGTCAAGGTTGGAGAGATGGTTGTGAAACTGGAATGGCTTCGTCAAATAGCACATTTTACAAAAGTTTTTACAGTGGAAACACTTCTGATGGCTGGAAAATGACTAGCTCTTCTGATTATAAAAATGCTTGGGGTCTTGGGTTTTGGTATTGCTATCGTAAAGACTGGGTGAAACAAAAAAACCCTAGAGTTTGGAGTTCAATTTTTGGTGGATATAGATAAACATGAAAAACATTTTTTTAATATTGTTGGTTTTAAGTTTATCTAACTGCAAATGGCTTAAAATAATTGGCACACCTTATTACAGTTTGTTCAGTTTTAAAATTCCTGATGGCACTCCATCTTTTAAAAAAGGTTATGCCGATGGCTGTTCAACAGTGCTTTCTTCTCGTGGTAATAGTATGATGCGTCAGCGTTATGGTGGGTTTCATTATGATCCTGATTTAATTGGAAATCCTGAATATCGCTTTGGTTATTCTAGGGGAATTTCTTGGTGCTTTCAAACAACTATTGGTCCCAATTCTATAACCTCTCCCGATCGTTATTTGGCGCATTATGGTAATAACACAACTTTTGAAATGGGTGCTGGAAATATGAATAACGCTTGGGGTGGTCTTTTTGGAGGCAGTGAAGGTAAAGCAATGGGAGAATCAATTGGTGGTAGCGGTTTAGATGCTGTTATGGGCTCAGTTGGTTCTGGCGGTTCTGGCGGGGTATTTTCGGGAAATCCTCTATGGGCTGGTGGTTCTGGAGGACAATTTTTTGGACAATAAAATGATAAAAAAAATCTTCATAATAATATCGTTAATATTTTCTCTTGTTGCTTGCACACCAAATTGGTATAAGCCTGCTGGATATCGTTTATTTAGACATTTGCCAAAAAGAGGTAGTCCGGGTTTTAAATTGGGTTGGACACATGGATGTCAGTCAGGTGCTGCAACTCAGTTTGCTGGTGCTTTTTATATGACATTTTATAAGTGGAGTAGGGACGTTGATATTACTTCATCAAACCCTGATTTAATAAAAATCAGAAAGCGTTATAAATCTGAATTAAAAGGGATTAATTGGAATGATCCAAAAGATGTGAAGAAAAATTTTAGCGATTATAACACAATTTTTTGGACAGGTCACTATTTCTGCCGTCAATATCTTCACGGAACCATGCAAGCCTCAAACATGACTCCGCCACTTCCGGGGGAAGAACGCTTTGATCCGGGAGCTCATAATTTAGGAAGTATTTGGAGAATTAACGGCAGGGGAGATACCAGAATTGGAACTGCCGCCGCAGGTGCTGCTTCAATGTGGTAGTTTGTTGTTTGCGATGATTGGAAATTATTAGTTCAAAGAATTTTAATCTTTTCGATCGCTGCCTGCGCGGGGATCAAAAAGATTACTTATAACATGATAATATTTCAAAGTTCTGATCGTAATTAGATTTGATTTTTCTTTCGCAATTTTTAACTTGCGCCACCTTCTCATTTTTTAAAAAACTTCTTACTTTTAAAATGCTCTTAAAACTAACAGTATTCCTGCCTCTAATAGGATTTTTATTTTCTGGATTTTTCTCACGAGTTTTGCCAAAAACTTTTGCTGACAAATTCGCTCAAGTTTTTTCCACAACGCTTCTTTTAATTTCTGCCGCCTGCGCCGTCACAATTTTTCTCGATGTTTCTCGCAATCAAACCAACCAAATTATTCCAATAATTAGTTGGATTTCTTCTGGCAATTTTTCAGTAAATTGGGCTTTGAAGCTCGATTCTTTAACCGCTATAATGCTGGTTGTGGTTACAGTTGTTTCTAGCCTTGTTCACATTTATTCCACAGGCTACATGCATGAAGATAAGTCAATCGCGCGCTTCATGTCTTATCTTTCTTTGTTCACCTTTTTCATGTTAATTTTGGTGACCGCTGACAATTTCTTACAACTTTTCGTTGGTTGGGAAGGCGTTGGCGTTGCTTCTTATTTGCTCATTGGTTTTTGGTTTAAAAAACAATCAGCAAATGCTGCGGCAATGAAGGCGTTTATCGCCAATCGTGTTGGTGATTTTGGCTTAATCATTGCAATTGCCTTGATTTACGTAACTTTCGGCACCGTTGAATTCGCACCAGTTTTTGCCACAGTTTGTCATTATGTTGAAACTAAATTCATGCTTTTTGGTCACGAATTTCGCTCAATTGACGCAATCTGTATTTTGCTTTTCATTGGCGCAATGGGCAAATCAGCGCAAATTGGTTTGCACGTTTGGCTTGCCGATGCAATGGAAGGTCCAACTCCAGTTTCGGCATTAATTCACGCCGCAACAATGGTGACCGCTGGTGTTTTTTTAGTTGCGCGCTGCTCACCACTTTTTGAATATTCTAACGTTGCGCTTTCAATGGTGACAATTGTCGGTGCCA
>CAYWVI010000009.1:0-45574 GCA_964461905.1 uncultured Rhizobium sp.
AAATCTGTCCGCGCAAGCGTTCGCAGGTTCAAATCCTGCCTTCTCCACCACCTTAGCGGGTGTAGCTCAACGGGCTTAAACGACAGAGATTTATCTCTGGCAAATTAGCCTAAATGGCTAATTTGAGTGAATAGCGAGAATGAGCGATAGCGAATCTCAGGTTAAGAAAGATTAATTAATTTTATGCGGGTGTAGCTCAACGGTAGAGTTCCAGCCTTCCAAGCTGGCCGTGAGGGTTCGATTCCCTTCACCCGCTCCATTTATCATTCAAATCAAAAATGAAAAAAATCCTGACCATTGTTGTTTTAGCTTTTTTAAGCTCGTGCGGGTTGAAATATACCTCAACATTTAGCACTACTCCCCTAGAAAAAATTGATTTTACTTCTGACATTAAAAGAGAAGAAAGAAAATGTGCTTATAATTTGTTTTGGTTTCCTCCTTTCGCTGGATCCGATATATCAGTTGTATCAATTGCTAGGGAGGCAAAATTCAAAAAAGTTATACTTAGCGATAATCAAAGCGACTTCTTTGTTCTCTATAACAGAGTATGCACGGTTGTTTATGGCGAATAAGTTATTAGATTAACTTTTGTTTTTACGGGGTGGTCGATAATTCGACTACCCCATTTTTTTAGACTTCTTCAGTGTCCCACAAATTCAAAATCCATTCCAAATTTTCTCCTGCGGGCGATCAGCCAAATGCAATCAAAAAGCTTGTTGAAGGGATAAATCAGAATAAAAAAGATCAGGTTTTGCTTGGAATTACTGGTTCTGGCAAAACTTTTACGATGGCGAATATTATTGAGCGCACGCAGCGTCCAGCCATGATTATGGCGCATAACAAAACTTTAGCGGCGCAGCTTTATGGCGAGATGAAGGAGTTTTTCCCGGAAAATGAAATTGGCTATTTCGTGTCTTTTTACGATTATTATCAGCCCGAAGCCTACATTCCAAAATCCGACACTTACATTGAAAAAGATTCGCAAATTAACGAACAAATCGACCGACTTCGCCACGTGGCAACCCGCGCGCTGTTTGAACGTCGCGACACAATTGTAATCGCTTCGGTTTCTTGTATTTACGGCATTGGTTCGCCAGAGTTTTATTCAACAATGGTTTTGCGACTTAAAGTTGGCGATGAAATTAATCGTCAAAAACTTTTGCTGCGCTTCGTCGATTTGCAATATGAACGCAACGACGTTGCTTTTGAGCGTTGTAGTTTCCGCGTTTCTGGCGACACGGTTGACATTTTTCCGTCGCACGAAGATGAGCGCGCTTGGCGCATTTCAATGTTTGGTGATGAAATTGAAGAAATCACTGAATTCGATCCGCTAACTGGCGAAACTTTTGCCAAATTAACCGAAATTGCGCTTTATCCTTCTTCGCATTATGTCACGCCTGCCGACACTCTTAAAGCAGCGATTTTCAACATTAAGCGCGATTTGGCAATTCGAGTTGAAGAGCTGGAAAAACAAGGAAAAATTGTTGAGGCGCAACGCTTAAACCAACGCACCACTTACGATATGGAAATGATGTTGGAAGTTGGTTCTTGCAAAGGAATTGAAAATTATTCGCGCTATTTAACTGGCCGCCCAGCGGGTGCGCCGCCACCAACTTTGTTTGAATATTTGCCAAAAGACGCGTTGCTTTTTGTGGATGAAAGTCACGTTTCGGTTCCGCAAATTGATGGTATGTACAAAGGAGATTTTGCTCGCAAATCTAACTTAACTGAACATGGTTTTAGATTACCAAGCGCAATGGATAATCGCCCTTTAAAATTTTCTGAGTGGGAAGCTTATAAACCTCAAACAATCTATGTTTCTGCAACTCCTGGGAAATATGAAACAGCTAAAAATGATGGCGAAATAATCGAGCAAATTATTCGTCCAACCGGTCTTCTTGATCCAGTTTGCGAAATTCGTCCTTCTTCAAAACAAGTTGAAAATTTGTTAAAAGAAATACAAGAAACAACCAATCGAGGCTTTAGAACTCTTGCTACAACCATTACCAAAAAAATGGCTGAAGATTTAGCTGACTATCTAAACGATGCTGGAATTAAGGCAATTTACATGCACTCTGACGTTGATACTCTTGATCGCATTGAAATTATTCAAAATTTACGCCTTGGAAAATATGATTGTTTAGTTGGTGTAAATTTATTGCGCGAAGGTTTGGATATTCCTGAATGCGCTTTGGTTGCAATTCTTGACGCTGACAAAGAAGGGTTTTTGCGCAACGAAACTTCTCTAATTCAAACAATTGGTCGTGCAGCAAGAAACTCAGAAAGCAAAGTTATTCTTTATGCCGACAAACGCACAAAATCAATTGATGCAGCACTTGCAACTACAGAACGCAGAAGAAAAATTCAGTCAGAATATAACAAAAAACATAACATAACTCCAACTACAACTTTTAAAAAGATTGGTTCAGCTTTAGAAAATCTCTACAATAAAAAAACCAGTGCCGAAGATGAAATTTTGCCTAAAAAAGTTTCTGCTCAAGAAATTTCTAATCTTAAAAAAGACATGCTCAATGCAGCAACAAACCTTGATTTTGAAAGAGCGGCAAAACTTCGTGATGAAATTAAAAAGCTAGAAAATTTAATGCTTTATTAAGTTTTGAGACAAAAGCATAAAAATTATTTGCTTACAAAAATTGCATTTCTATTCCTGATTTTTGGCTTTTTGCCTCATAACAAACAACTCAATTTAAAAATGAAAAAATTCTTAACCTCTTTTGCTGTTGTAGCACTTTGCTCTCTTTCAGCTAATGCTCAAAACACAACAGCCACAACAACAAATAAAGCACCTAAACCTCAAGCGCAAAACTGGGATAGTTTTCCAGCAGATCAGAAAATGCAGGCTGCAAATAAAGAAGATCTTTCAATTCAAGAAAAAATCGAAAAAAGAGATCAAAATTCTGCAAAATGGCAAGATTCTTCTGCTGAAGAAAAACAAAAAATGGTGGAACGTCGCCAAAAATTTGAAAATATGAGCCCAGAAGAACGCGAAAAAATGAAAGCTCAACACCAAGAAAGAAAAGGGGAAAGAGAAGAAAAATATAACAACGCTTCTCCTGAACAAAAAGCTAGAATGGATAAACGTCACGCAATTATGGAAAAATTAACTCCAGATCAAAGAAAAGCAGCAAAAGCTGAAATGGAACGTCATCGCGCTGCAATGAAACAAATTACTGGCGTTGACATGGCTCCTCCAGCTCCAGAAGGAAATAACTAATATTTTAAAATTGATTTAAGGGTTGAGCTTAACAAAGGCTCAGCCCTTTTTTTATTGTTGAAATCTATTTATCACCAGCACCATATTTTATTGCTTTTTTAGCGGTCGTTCCAAGAACTTCAACCTTGCGCATTTTTTCGTTAAAATAATCTCTGCCCTTATTAAAAATTGGGATGGAAATCAAAATCACCAAAATTATCAAAATAATACGAAACATTTGCTTAGAATTTTTAAAAATTAGAAATTAAAAAGCACAAGCAACACCAACAAACACTAAACATCAATCAAAATTTTAAAATGTCTAAAATCACTAATATTAAAGCACGTGAAATTCTTGACTCGCGTGGTTTTCCAACTCTTGAGGCAGAAGTAACTTTATCATGTGGATCTCAAGCAATTGCCGCCGTTCCTTCTGGGGCTTCAACAGGAAGTTTAGAAGCTTGCGAATTACGTGATGGAGATCAAACAAAATTCTTAGGAAAAGGTGTTTTAAAAGCAGTTGGCAATGTAAATACAATTATTGCCAACAAACTTATTGGTTTTGAAGCTCAAAATCAAAAAGAAATTGATAACTTGATGATCGAACTCGATAGCACAGAAAATAAATCAAAACTTGGTGCCAATGCTATTTTAGCTGTTTCGCTAGCTTGTGCAAAAGCAGCCGCAACTTCAAAAAAACTACCACTTTTTGAATATTTAGGTGGCAAAGAAGCAAATCTTCTTCCCGTGCCAATGATGAATATTATTAACGGCGGCAAACACGCAGACAATAAAATTGATATTCAAGAATTTATGGTGATGCCCGTTGGTGCATCTTCTGTTAAAGATTCAATTCGAATTGGCGCGGAAATTTTTCAGCATCTTAAATCTCTTTTAAAAAAATCTGGACATAACACCAACGTTGGCGATGAAGGTGGATTCGCACCAAATTTAGATTCTGCAAAAGAAGCTTTGGAATATATTGCTAAAGCAACAGAAAAAGCTGGTTACAAACTTGGATCTGAGGTTGTTTTGGCACTTGATTGTGCTTCAACCGAATTTTACAAAGATGGTAAATACAATCTTGCTGGCGAAGGAAAAATTTTAACTTCTGATCAAATAATCAAATATTACGAAGAACTAGTTAACAACTATCCAATATTTTCAATTGAAGATGCTTGCGCAGAAGATGATTTTGAAGGATGGAAAAATGTTACCGCTGCTTTAGGAAATAAAATTCAATTAGTTGGCGATGATTTATTTGTAACCAATCCAAAAATTTTACAAAAAGGCATTTCTGAAAAAATGGCGAATGCTTTATTGGTTAAATTCAATCAAATTGGAACTTTAACTGAAACTTTAGATGCAATTGCAATTGCCAAAAATGCTGGCTACAACAATGTTATTTCACATCGTTCTGGCGAAACTGAAGATGCAACAATTTCACATATCGCCGTTGCAACAAATGCTGGACAAATCAAAACTGGTTCGCTTTGCAGATCAGATCGTACTGCCAAATATAACGAGTTAATTCGCATTGAAGAATATTTAGGATCTCGCGCTAAATATGCTGGAAAATCAATCTTAAAATAAAAAATTATGTCTCGTATCAGCTATTTAAATGGAGAATTTTTACCTCACGAAAATTGCCTAGTTCACATTGAAGATCGTGGCTTTCAATTTGCCGACGGTGCTTATGAAGTAACTCTTTTTAAGAATGGACGTTTAATTGATGGCGAAGCACATTTAGACAGATTATTTCGCAGTTTAAACGAAATGAAAATTGAACATAATTTAGACAAAAGTTCTTTAGCTGAAATGCAAATCAAACTTTTTGAGCTGAATAAAATGAGTGAAGGAATTTGCTATATTCAAGTTACTCGCGGAGCTACAAATCGTATTCCAACTTGTCCAAAAGGTTTAAAGCCAACAATTTGCGCAACTGTTGCTTTTGGTAAAAAATTAACTTCTGAAGAATTTGAAAAAGGTGTTTCGGTAATGACTCACGAAGATATTCGTTGGAAACGCTGCGACATAAAAACTGTTGGATTGCTTGCCTCAAGTTTAATTAATCAAAAGGCTAAAGATTCTGGTTTTGATGACGTTATTTTTGTACGCGATGGCATTGTTACAGAAGCAAGTTTTGCCAATGCCTTTATTGTTGATGATTCAGGAACTTTGATAACCAAAGCAGCTGATAATTTAATTTTATGCGGAATTACCAGAAATCGCTTAATTGAATTTGCCAAAGAAGCGGGAATCAAAGTTGAAGAAAAAAACTTTGGAGTTGATGAATTAATTTCTGCAAAAGAAATATTTTTAACCAGTTCTAGCCTGATTTTACGACCAGTTACAAAAGTTGACGGCAAAATTATTGGTGAAGGAAAAGCAGGAAAAGTTGCTCATCTCTTAAGTGAAACTTATAAAAAATTTGTTGGGTAAACAAAAAGAGATCGCTAAAAAACTGTAAAAAGGTTTGAAAAATTAAATCAGATCAAAAAACTGCAGGCTCTTTCCTAAATATTATTTCTAGTTGGCGGGGTAGCTCAGTCGGTAGAGCAGCGGGATCATAATCCGCGTGTCGGGGGTTCGATCCCCTCTCCCGCTACCAACTTACATCAATATCAATATTGGAGTGCGCATGAAGTGGTTTTTTACAAACAAAACTTCTAACAAAAAACTTGGCGCATTCAGTTTGATAGAGCTATCCATAGTTATAACTATTATCTCTGTGGTTTTAGTTGTTATTTTATCTACCAAAGTAAGCAGCGTTCAAAATACTAGAACCAAAGCCACAAACGATAGAATTACCATTATCAATAATGCTCTGCAAAATTACGTGGCAAAAAACAAGGTTTTGCCTTGTCCAGCAAGAATTAATGCCACCAAAAATGATGCAACCTATGGGGAAGCTGTAAACTGTACAACAAACTCTTCATCTTCTGGAATATTCTCATCTGGAGATTTGATATATGGAGCCGTTCCAGTTAAGGCACTAGGCCTTAGCGCTGATTTAATGTCTGATGGTTTTGGAAACAAAATCGCTTATGTGGTTGATGCAAGATTCACAAGCACCGGAGTTCAAAATGCTTTCCGTGATCTAGATGGTTCTCTAATTATTAAAGAAAGAAAAAATGACGATCTCTTAAACTTAAACAGTTCCGCAGTATTCTCTTTAATTAGCTATGGAGCTAACGGAAACTTTGCTTATCCAGCAGATTCGGCAACAGCCAATCCTGAATCATCAGATACTTATGAAGCAAAAAATAATAGCATCAACTTTGGATCATATTTGGTAAATCGAACCAATAAAAATACTAATTTTGATGATATAGTTTTTTATCAAGACAAATCTATTTTTTTAAAAAACCAAAAACTAAGCAACCTCCAAAATAACAATAGCGGTGAAGCAAAAATTACAGATCTAGGATGCACAGTTTCTGTAACAGGAGTAATCAGCCCTTCTTCCGTCTTAACTGGATCTGGCTCTCTAACATGCAACGATACTGCCAACCACTTTAGTGGATCATTTGTTTATAACTGCTCTGAAAACATAGCCATTACAGGAACATGCACTAGCTGCGCAAGTAACTATACATATTCTAGCGGAACATGTGTTCCCACTTTCCCTTGTAGCGTTTCTGTCACTGGCGTCTCTTCTGTCATGAATGCCTTGCATGGAGCAACAGCCTCTAGCACGTGCAACGTTGCTAGATATAGTGGAACAGCAGCCTTTTTATGCAATAACGGAACTCCAACTTATACCTCTCAATGCACTTGCGCTGTAGGATTCACTGGATCAAACTGTAGCTCTTGCGCCACAGGATACTCTGGAACAAATTGTGATGTTTGCACCACAGGATACTCAAAAGTTGGAGGACAATGTAAACAACAATGCACGGTTCCAAACGATACTGTTGGAATTAACAATGGCACAAAAGTTGATTTTGCAAGCGGAGGAACTCTGAATTGCAATAACACTTCTGGCAATTTTAACACGTCAGATTCTGTTACTTACAACTGCGATGGCACAACATTCTCAATAACAGCTGGAGCATGCGATACTTGTTCTACTGGTTATAATTATAAATCAGCAACCAGCACTTGCGTTCCAGCACCTTTAACCTGCACTGGCGGAACCAAAAGCTGCTCTGGAGGAACTGGAGGAACATGTCTTAATGGATATTGGATCCATAAATTCACATCTACAGGAACTCTAAACTGTAGCAGTGGTGTCACAAATACACTTGATTTTTTAATAGTTGGTGGTGGTGGTGGCGGCGGCCAACTTGGCTGGGGTGGCGGTGGTGGTGGTGGCGGTGGACAAGTAGTTGTTTCTTCATCGCCAAAACTCATATCAAGCGGAGATATAATTACAGTAACAATTGGTAATGGTGGCTCAGCTAATAACTCAGGAGGTAACTCATCTTTAAGTTTTTCTACCACTTCATCCAATACCGCCAATTCAGCTAATCGATTAGTAAACACTACCGCCCTAGGTGGTGGAGGTGGTGGAGTCTCTCCAAATGGTGGAGCTCCTGCTGGAGGAAGCAATAGAGGCACATTAACAACTAATACTGGCACCGCTAGTGCCGGGAGCGGAACAAATGTGAATGGTGCAGGTGGTGGTGGTGGTGGAGCATCATCTACAGTCAATGGTGGCAATTCTTCCATTAGTGGTGGCACCACCCCAAAAGGTGGGAATGGTGGCGTTGGCACATCTAGCTCTATTAGCGGAAGCACTGTAATTTACGGCAGCGGTGGTGGCGGTGGTGGTAGTGCATCTTATTACTCAAACGGAACCAGTAGTGCAGGAGCAGGAGCAACTAACGCTGGAAGTGGCGGTTACGATAACAAAACCACTACATATATTAATGCCACGTCAGGAGCAGCAAATACTGGTGGTGGCGGTGGTGGCAATGGAGGCCACACGGATAATAGTTATGAGGTTACTAGTCCTGGCGCAACTGGCACAGCTGGTTCAGGTGGCTCTGGTATTGTTATTCTAAAGTATCAAGGAGAAATATAACATACTTGGCACATACTAATGCAGGTTATTTTTAACCAACCTTAGCCACCAAGTCATTAATAGCCTTTTTTGCAAACCCCAACCCGTCTTCATAATTTTTAGAGCGTGTCATTGCCTCGCTCAAAGGCAACAAACCCGAACAATGATGATTCACCTCGCCTAAAAAAATATTTTCTCCATCTCCAACCAAAATAAAATCGGCACCAAGTTCAATTGCATCGCGATATTTTCTGCGCAATTTTTTGTTAAGAGTTTCTAAAATCGCCTTATTTTTTGCCACCAAATTCTTATTTTCAGCATCGGTTAAAATTTCAACTGGCTGCGGAACCGCTCCACCAGTTGAAAAAGCTGTGGTAAAATTATCGTCTTTTTCTCGCAAGCTTTTACGAAAAGTTTGCCCTGCAACATAAAAATCACCGCAGGAATTTTTTAAAATATTAACCCGAATGTCGCCCATTTTAACGCCTTCTAAAAATGGCTGAACCAAAACTTTGTCGTTATATAACACTTTGGCGGTTTTTATTATCTGCGTTAAAGCAATATTTTTTATCACCTTGTTAGCTTTAGAATTTTGCGCATAACAAAGAATTTCGATTATTTGTTTCAGCTCTTTTTTGCTTAAATTATTTTTTATTTTGTGACGCTGGCTAGAGCGTAAATCGGCAACTTTTTGCTGTTTTATTTTTTTTAAATCAAAACCCTCTTCCAAAAATTCAACCGAAAAAACCCCTAAAGATTGCGCTGAATTATTGGGTTTAAAAACCAATTTTGCTTCTTTGGTTTTATAAATTTTTTTATATTCTTGCGACATTGAATTCACCGCCGCATCAAAACCCCGACCATCAATTTCAAATTTCGCAGTTGGTGTAGCAATTTTTGCGCGCAGAATTTTATTTATTTCTTCTGGCAAATCTTTGTCTTTCAAATCAATTGGGCAGTTAAAAATTTTATTTAAAAAAAGGTTTTTTAAATCTCTTAAAACATCATCAATATTTTTTTTACCAATCGGAGGAAATGGCTTTTTCATTGGCTCTAGACGCTGAATTATTAAATCAGCGCCGCTCAGTTTTAATGATTTTAAAGCCAAATTTTCTGGCAAAAACTCAGAAACTTTTTTTACTTTTAACTTCAAAAGTTCAGCCAAATTGCCTTCTTTAACGCAGGAATGTATTTTTTGATTTATGCTTTTGTAATTTTTTAACAACTCTTCGCAAAGCTTTTGATTAGAAGTTAAATCAAAAACTTTTGCCGCTTTTTTGGGCATCTGATTTTTAAGATTAAAAATGTAAACCTCGTAACCCAAATCAACGCAAGCCAGAATATACGCCAAAGTTGTGTTGGTGCCCAAAGCCATGTTGGCAAAAGGCTCGTTAATAATTATTAAGCTTTTCATTATTTTGTTTTTACTAACTAAAAATTACACTTGCCAATAAGCATTAGAATCCTATTTTGCACGCCCCCGCACAATTAAACGGTTTTAAAAACATGTCAAAAGACTTTCTTCAAACTTCGCCTTTTTTCAGCGCGAATATTGTTTTTATCAATGAACTTTATCAAAGGTTCTTGAACAATCCATCATCAGTTGACGCTTCATGGGCAGAATTTTTCAAACAAAATTCTGATGAAGTAAAATCAATTTTAGCTGATTATAACGGCCCAACTTGGGCAAAAAGAAATTTAAAAGTTGTTGGCGGCGAAGATTTTGACATTTCTTCCAACACCAAAAAAGAAGTTAAAAAAGATGCAAAATCAGCTCCTGCAGCCACAGCTGGAAAAGATTTAAATATCCGCGTTGCAAATTTATTAGAAGCCTACAAAAGATTTGCTCATTTAGCTGCAAACCTTGACCCAATTGGCTTGAAAGCTCCGCAATATATTGCCGAAATTGATCCAAAAAATCATGAAATCACAGCCGAAGATTTAGAAAAAGAAGTCGAATTCAATGGTCAAAAAGCCAAAATTTCACAAGCAATTGATTATTTAAATCACGTTTACGCCAACACCGTTGGTTGCGAATTCGAATATATTCGCGATACAGAACAAAAAGATTGGCTAGCGCGCGAAGCAGAAAACACCTTGCTTTCAGCAATTTCTAAAGAAGAAAAAATCAAAATTTTAAAAGAAATTATTCGCACTGAAAAATTCGAACAATTTTTACACAAACGCTTTCCCGGTGCAAAAAGATTTTCGGTTGAAGGTGGCGAATCTTCGATAAATTCTGTTGAAAAAATCATCGACACTGCTGCAAAAATTGGCGTGAAAAAAATTGTCATTGGCATGGCTCACCGCGGTCGTCTAAACACTTTAACTGGCGTGATGGGAAAACCATATCACCAAATGATTTCTGAGTTTAAAGGAACTCCCGGATTTCCAGAAGGCGTAACCAAATCTGGTGACGTAAAATATCACATGGGCTACGCTTCAACTCGTGAAATTTCTGGCAACAAAATTGATCTTTCTTTGGCTTTCAACCCGTCGCATTTAGAGGCGGTAAACGTTGTGGCTGCTGGAAGAATTCGCGCCAAACAAGATCTTTACGGCGACGCGTCTGGCGAAAAAGCAATGGCACTTTTAATTCACGGTGACGCTGCTTTTGCCGGTCAAGGATCAGTTGCAGAAAGCTTGGTGATGAACGGCGTAAAAGGCTATAACACTGGCGGCGTGATGCATATTATTGTGAACAACCAAGTTGGCTTTACTGCCAATCCGACAGATTCACGTTCCACAACTTATGCTTCTGATTTAGCAAAAATGATCGATGCGCCAATTTTTCACGTAAATGGCGACGATGTTGAAGCGGTTGTTAAAGTTTCTGATTTGGCAATGCGTTATCGTCAAACTTTCAAAAAAGATGTGGTGATCGACGTAATTTGTTACCGCAAATATGGTCACAACGAAGGTGACGAGCCACTTTATACCCAACCGGTGATGTACACTAAATTGAAAGATCACCCAACTTTAACAGCAATTTATGCACAAAAATTAATTGCTGAAGGCTCGGTTTCTCAAGCTGATTTTGACAAAATGGTTGCTGATTTTGAAGCTCATTTATCTGACGAATTCAACAAAGCTGAAAGTTTCAAACCAAAAGAAGTTGATTGGTTGAAGAAAGATTGGAGCCACATCAAAGATGGCGACAATTCAGTTGCAAAAACGTCAGTTGATAAAAAATCACTAAAATCTTTGATCGAAAAAGTTACCAAAGCACCAGCCGATTTTAACGTAAACCCAAAAATCGCCAAACAGCTTGAAGCCAGAAAACAAGTGGTTGAGTCTGAAAAAGAAATTGACTGGGGAACTGGCGAAGCTTTGGCTTTTGCCTCACTTTTAAATGAAGGATATCCAGTGCGCATCACTGGTCAAGATTCTGGTCGCGGCACTTTCTCTCATCGCCACTCAATGTTGCACGACGCCAAAACTGCGGCACGTTACAGCGTGTTTTCGCCACTTGAAAATAAAGCAAAATACGAAGTTCACGATTCAGTTTTGTCGGAATATGGCGTTCTTGGTTTTGAATATGGCTATTCGCTTTCAGCACCAAACTCTCTAACCATTTGGGAAGCGCAATTTGGTGATTTTGCCAATGGCGCGCAAATTATTTTTGACCAATTTATTGCTTCATCTGAAGTAAAATGGTTGCGCAAATCTGGCTTGGTAATGCTTCTGCCGCATGGCTACGAAGGACAAGGTCCAGAACATTCCTCTGCTCGCTTGGAGCGTTATTTGCAAGCTTGCGCAGATAATAATTTGCGCGTGGTAAATATCACCAATCCAGCAAATTTCTTCCACGCCTTGCGTCGTCAAATTCACTCTAAAGATCGCAAACCTTTGGTGGTTATGTCGCCAAAATCTTTGTTGCGTCACAAATTGGCGACTTCAACTTTGGCAGAATTTTCTGATTTAAATTTCCGCCCATTAATTGGCGAAACTAATAAAATTGCCGCTGATGACAAAGTTCGCAAACTTGTGCTTTGCAGCGGAAAAGTTTATTACGATTTGCTTGAGGCGCGCGAAGCTAAGAAAATCAACGACGTAGCCTTGGTTCGTTTAGAACAACTTTATCCTTTTCCAAAAGCAGAATTAGCTGCGGAATTAAAAAAATACAAAAACGCCGAAGTTATTTGGTGCCAAGAAGAGCCAAAAAATATGGGCGCGTGGAAATTTGTTGATGACTTGATCGAAGAAACTTTGATTGAAGCCAAACACAAATCATCTCGTCCAAAATATGTTGGCAGAATTGCTTGCGCCTCTCCAGCAACTGGCTACGGCTCATATCACGCCCGCGAACAAAAAGCGTTAATCGACGAAGCTCTTAAATAATTTAACTCGAAATTTTTACTAACTTTAACAAAAAACTTATGACTATCGAAATTAAAGTTCCCGCATTAGGAGAATCAGTGTCTGAGGCCGGCATTGCAAAATTACATAAAAAAGTTGGCGATTCAGTTAAAGCTGACGAATTAATTGTCGAACTTGAAACCGACAAAGTAACCTTGGAAGTAAATGCTCCTTCAGCTGGCGTGATTTCTGATCTTAAAGTTAAAGAAGGCGACAACGTTAAAGTTGGCGATTTAATTGCCTTAATGTCAGCTGGCGGTGCTTCTGTTGCAGTTGCTCCTGCTGCTAAAGCTGCAACTGCTCCTGCAGTTTCTGCCCCAGCACAAAATAATTCTGCGGCCGCTTTCTTGTCTCCAGCACCAAAAAAATTGGCCGCTGAAAACAATGTAGATACTTCAAAAATCAACGGCTCAGGAAAAGACGGTCGCGTTACAAAAGGCGACGTTTTGGATGCCATTTCTTCTGGCTCAACTTCAGCTCCAACTCAAGCTGGTGCAAAACCAACTGAACGCGTTAGAATGTCAAAACTGCGTCAAAAAATTGCTGAGCGTTTGAAAGAATCTCAAAATACCGCGGCAATTTTAACAACTTTCAACGAAGTTGACATGACTGAAGTCATGGCTTTGCGCACTCAATATAAAGATATTTTTGAGAAAAAACACGGCGCGAAATTGGGCTTTATGTCTTTCTTTGTACGCGCTTGTGTGGCGGCTTTAAAAGAAATTCCGGCGGTTAATGCTGAAATTGACGGCACCGACATTGTTTACAAAAATTTCTACGACATTGGCGTTGCAGTTGGCTCTCCGCAAGGTTTGGTGGTTCCAGTGTTGCGCGATGCCGATAAATTAAACTTGGCACAAATTGAAAAAGGAATTTCTGATCTTGGCGTTAAAGCCCGTGACGGAAAACTTGCTTTACCTGATTTAGCTGGCGCAACCTTCACCATTTCAAATGGCGGAGTTTACGGCTCGTTAATGTCAACCCCAATCATCAATCCTCCACAATCGGGAATTTTAGGAATGCATAAAATCCAAGAACGTCCAATGGTTGTTGGTGGCGAAATCAAAATCCGCCCAATGATGTATTTGGCACTTTCTTACGATCACAGAATTATCGACGGCAAAGAAGCTGTCACTTTCTTGGTTAGAATTAAAGAGTTACTCGAAGACCCGCGCCGCCTTGTGCTAGACTTGTAATTTAACTAAAATCAGGAGTTTGAATGTTAATATTATTGGGAATAGTAATCGTCATTTTTGCTTTAAGCGTTTTTATTGTGGAGCAACAAAGCGTTAAAATTGTTCAACGTTTTGGAAAATTCGTCAGAATCGCTAATCCCGGATTAAATTTTAAAATTCCTGTGATTGATCAAATTGCTGGAAATCTTAGCCTGCGCGTAAATCAATTAGACGTTAAAGTTGAAACTAAAACTGAAGACAATGTGTTTTTACATGTTTTGGTTTCAGTGCAGTTTTATGTAGCTCAAGACAGAATCTACGAAGCTTTCTACAAACTTGAAGATCCTGCTCGCCAAATTACTTCTTTTGTTTTTGACGTAGTTCGCGCCAAAGTTCCAAAAATCAAACTTGATGATGTTTTTGAAAAGAAAGATGACATCGCCAATGCTGTAAAAGAAGAACTTGAACAAGTTATGTCTGACTTTGGCTATGGCATTGTTAAAACTTTGGTGACAGACATTGATCCTGACGCAAAAGTGAAATTGGCAATGAATGAAATCAACGCCGCTCAAAGAATGCGCGTTGCTGCCAATGAGAAAGGTGAAGCAGATAGAATTCTTAAAGTTAAAGCCGCGGAAGCGGAAGCTGAAAGCAAAGCTTTACAAGGAAAAGGTATGGCCGATCAAAGAAAAGCAATTATTCAAGGCTTGAAAGAATCGGTGACTGATTTTAAAGAATCTCTTCCCAACACAACTGAACAAGACGTGTTGAATTTGATTTTGATGACTCAATATTTCGACACTATCAAAGATTTAGGAGCATCTTCAAACAACAATACTATCATGCTTCCGCACTCTCCCGGAGCGGTTGGTGATATTTTGCAGCAAATTACTAGCTCGATTTTGGTAGCGAATAAATCTTCTGGCAGCAGTAAATAAAATAAAAAAACTACCTCTTAGAAACTCCCAGATCAATTTGTGATCTGGGAGTTTTTTTGTTGCTGCTGGAAGTGCGCTGTAACATGTGCTGGATGGAGTTTGTAACTCCGTCCAAATGTTCATTTTTGTTAGGTTTTGTTTTGGTTTTTAGCGTTTGTTACTTTGGATGATTTGACATGAACATGTGAACGGGATTACAAATCCCGCCCAGCGGAAGGTGTTTGGTGATATTTTGCAGCCAAATTACTATCAACCCATTTCTTTTTCATATTCTTGAACTTGGGTATGATTCTTTGGTTTTGAAATTTTTGTATTTGGAACATCCGAATAATACCCGCTGGTTAATCTTGCCATCTTTTCAACTTCCTTATTGTAGTAATTGATATTTTCTATTATCTGATTGTCGTCATCCATGCTAAACTCTAACTTCAATAACATCTCAGGATTTCTAGCAAACACTCTATTTGCAGTAATAAGAAAATTTTCATCACCATATCTCGTAGCTCTAAACAAAGATTCCTTACCCAATATATTAATAATCTCTTCCACATCCTCTTCACGATATTTTTTGCTGTCAAATAAGTATAAGGCAAACTCTTCGTTCATTAATAAAGGTAACGGTTTCTTAAAAAGATCTCTATCACTAGTCTCAGCAACATCTACATCTTGAAGAAAGGTGAGATTTTTATAAGATTGACATTCAAGATTTATAAAACTTTCTGGATATTTTGGATTATTTCCAAGACATGCTATTTCTATATCAAGATAAATCCCCTCTCTCTTTCTAAATTGAGGAAAGTCTAATTTTTCTAATAACCAACGAAGCGACATTTCTTGAGCCCAACAGGCACCTGTAATACTTCGTATATTATACCCCCGTAAAGAGGTAAAAATAAAAGCACTCTTTAATTTATTCTCTATATCACTTTCAAGAAAGGTATTTTTTAAAGCTGCCGCAGTAGCTTTATCAACTAAGGCTACAAATTCTTGCCCTTCTTCTTCTCTATAAATACCCATAGAGTGAACTACTTGCAGTTGGTTTTGCTCTCTTCTCTCTTTCTTAATTGATCCCAGAATAATTTGATCGTGACTTTTATCATATTCAAAACATTGCATATCACTCATTATCTTGGTCAAATGCCCCAAGCTCAAATCAAGATCACTATTTGCAAATTTATATCTTTTATATTTTTTATTATTCTCAATAACGGTGCAAGTAGATACTTGATTTTGGCTATTGCTATAATGAAGAGCTGCTAGAATTCTTGATTGCTGCATATTATAACTTACATCTTCATACATAGCCGGCTGGCTCAAATCTGGCATTCCGCTTAACATACAAAAGTCTTTGTAATTATCTTGAGAGTTTTTGGCGACTGCAATTCTTGCCTCAGTTATTGACATATAAAGTCTTTCCAGATTTTCAATTTCTTCATTGGAAATATCTTGTTTAGTAAAATCAAAAATCTGCTCAGGACTAAAATTTTTTGAAATTTCAATAAGCGAACTCATTGAGAGATTTGCAAATCTGCTTTGATCGCTGCAATAATGAGGTGGCAATTTATGAGTTGTTTCACTTTCTAAGCTAATCAGATTTCTTGGAGATCCTAATTTGTGAAATAAGTAAAAATCTGGGTGGGTTTCAAAATAATTTCTAGGCATAAAGATAACAATTTATAGCAAATGATCAAATTCTAATAGGAGATAAGTTTCGCAATTTCTCTCATCAAAATCTCGCGAGCAGAAGATTTTCGCCAAACCAAACCAATAGTGCGATTTGGTGAATTTGCAATTTTTAGATAAGCAATTTTATCATCTTTTTTAATAGCAATTTCTGGCATTAAAGTAATTCCAGAACCATTAATTATCATTTGTCTTAATGTTTCTAAACTACTAGCGCGAAAATTTTGATTTTCATAAGCACCAAGCATTGAACAAGCTTCCAGTGCTTGATTGCGCAGACAATGCCCATCTTCTAAAAGCATCAATTCTTTTCCTTTAAAATCTTTCTTATCAATTTTTTTACTTTTTGCTAACACATGATTTAGCGGAACAGCCAACAAAAAATCTTCGGTAAATATTTTTTGACTTTCTAATAAATTATCATTCAAAGGCATAGCAATAAAGGCTGCATCAACTTCGCCATTTTTTAATTTTTCTAATAAAATTTCCGTTTTTTCTTCAACCAAAAGCAATTTTAGCGTTGGAAATTTTTTAGAAATTTTACCAATAACTTTTGGAAAGAAATATGAGGCAAGAGTTGGAAATGCTCCAATTCTGAACTCTCCACTAAAAGGATCTCTAAAATTTCTGGCAATATTTTTAAGCTCTTCTGCTTCGCGCAAAATTATTTCTGCCTTCTTTAAAATTTCCTTACCAACTTTTGTTATTAAAAAACTTTTATTACTACGCTCAAAAATCTGAACTCCAAGCTCATCTTCCAACTTCTTAATCTGCATACTTAATGCTGGCTGGCTAACAAAAGATTCTTTAGCTGCGCGCGCAAAACTCTGATTTTTAGCAACAGAAATAATATATTTTAAATCACGAATATTCATAAGTAAAACTTATTAAAATTATAAAATTAATCGATTTTTCTTATTAAAAACAATCATCAAATTACGCAACCAAGATTTCGTCAGAGATCTTTTTTTAATAATAAAATAAAGGAGAAATTATGTTAGCAATCGGAGAAAAATTTCCACAATTCAGCGGCAAAGCTGTAGTAACAAACGATGTTCACGATGCATTTATCGACATCAATAACCAAACCTATAAAGGCAAGTGGCTTGTTATGTTTTTTTGGCCGAAAGATTTCACTTTCGTTTGCCCAACAGAAATTGCTGAATTTGGTAAACTAAATGACCAATTTAAAGATCGCGATACGCAAGTAATTGGTGCCAGCACCGATTCAGAGTTTGTTCACCTAGCTTGGAGATCGCAAAAAGATGAGCTTAAAAACTTACCTTTTCCAATGTTTGCCGACGTGAAACGTGAATTGTCACAAGCTCTAGGAATTTTAGATAAAAATGAAGGCGTGGCACAACGCGCAACCTTTATAATTGATCCAGAAGGCGTGATCAGATTTGTTTATGTTACCGACTTAAACGTTGGCCGAAATCCTGCGGAAGTTTTGCGTGTACTTGATGCATTGCAGACCGACGAACTTTGCCCATGCAATTGGAAAAAAGGCGACGACGTAATAAAAGTATAAATTTTAATAACCTCCCGACTTTTTGTCGGGAGAAAACTTAAGGAGAATTATGCAAAATTTAGAAGAATTAAAAGCTTTAATACCAGAATACGCTCGTGATATAAAAATTAATTTAGGCAGCTTGGTAAATACACAAAATCAAATACTTACAGTTACACAAGTTTTTGGCTCAGCTCTAGCTTCAGCTTACGCAACAAAAGATAAAAATCTTATTAATGTTTTGGAAAATGAGGCGAAAAATATTTTATCAGAAGCCGAAATAAAAGCTGTCAAAACTGCTGCTACTCTAATGGCAATGAATAATATTTATTATCGCTTTACTCACATTAGTCATGACAAAGAATATTCGCAAATGCCCGCTGGTTTAAGAATGCAAGGAATTGCAAATCACGGAATTGAGAAAGTAGATTTTGAAATTTTTTCTCTTGCAGTCTCAATTATAAACGGCTGCGGAATGTGTATTGATGCACATGCAAACCAATTGCTAAAACATGAATTAACAAAATCTCAAGTGCAAATGGTTGCAAAAATTGCTGCGGTTATTAATTCGGCAGCGCAAGTTTTTTTAATTCAAAATTGAAGTAATTTATGAAGAATCATCAAACAGCAGCTAGCTTAGAAAAGGCATTGGCCAATTCTTATTTGCTACAATTAAAGTTGCAAAATTATCACTGGAATATTGTTGGAGAGAATTTCAAACCATTGCATGAACTATTTGGAGCTCAATATGAAGAGGTTTCAACCGCAATTGACGAAATTGCTGAAAGGCTGAGAACAATTGGTTCAAAAGTTGAAGCAACATTTGAGAATTTTCAAAAAATTGGACGCATCAAGTCTGGAAATAAAAATCTTAATAGTATCGATATGATAAAAGATTTAATTGCTGGACATGAAGTTGTAATTGAAGAGTTGCGCATTGGAATTAAAGCCGCTCAAGAAGAAGGTGATGAGGTGACAGCAGATTTATTTATTGGTCGCGCATCAGCGCATGAAAAAGCTGTTTGGATGCTTTCTTCAAGCATCTAAATTTTTAGGAAATTGGGTTAAACCTCAATTTCCTAAAAACCAATAGGTCATTATTCTTCAACTGGTAAACACTCACCATTTACTATATAAGCATCAAGCCCGATTGTGGTGATTTCTTTATAACGACTATCACCAAAAACTCTAACTAAAGTTCCAATTGGCCCTTCGGTTTGAATATTAAAGAAAACACCAGTTTGTTTAAATTCCGCTTCAAAATCTTCACAATTTCCTTGTTTATCACAACGCGTAATCACTTCTTTTTTCTTATCTAAAATCAGCGTGGTTGAAATGTCTCTTTTAATACATTCTTTTTTGGTACAAACGAATCCACTTTTTGGTTCGCATTTAATTTTTTTCCAAGCTTTAGAAATTTTATAAATTTTGTCAGCTTCTTCAAATAATTTTTGAAAATCAAAGTTTTGAATTTGATTAGATTGATCAATTAACTCTACTGGATCTTTGTCTGAAGAAGAGGTTTTGGCAAAAGAAGTTCCTGAAAAAAGTGCGAAAATCAGAACTAAAAATGATAAGTTTTTTGTCATAAATTTTTTATAAAATATTAAGGTTTTTCTTATAAAAACTTGGTAGATTTAAGAGTGAAGAAAAAAATATTTTATTTTTCTCTTACAATTACAAAATCTACTAGCTCAGATAAAAGATGTGCTTTGTCTCCAAAAATTCTTAGATGACCAATTGTTTGTTCTCGCAAAATTTCTAGCTGTTTTACTGCATTTTCCATACCCATCAAATCAACTATACTGGCATTTTCTTTAGAGTTTTTATGAACGGTCTCATCAATTTCAACCTTGCCAACATTAGTTCCAACATGATCTAAAATATCATCTTTAATTTGAAACGCCAAACCCAAATCATGCGCAAAATAACGCAAAGCATGACGTTCTTCAATTCCTGCGCGACCTAAAATTGCACCAATTTCAGCAGACGCCATAAATAGCTCTCCTGTTTTTAAACGATGTAATTTTACTAATTCTTCTTGGCTAATTTTTTGATTTGATTTCTCAAGGTCAATCATCTGACCACCCGCCATTCCTCTAAAACCAGCTGATTTTGCAACTGTTTTTATTATCTCACAACGAACCGCAGGATCTTGCGCGGTTTGTGGATCAGATAAAATTTCAAATGCATAAGTTAAAAGAGAATCTCCCGCCAAAATTGCCGTAGCTTCATCAAATTGTTTGTGACATGTTGGAATTCCTCGACGAAAATTATCATCATCCATTGCTGGCAAATCATCATGAATTAATGAATAAACGTGAATAAATTCCATCGCAGTTGCAGCATTTAAAGAATTAATCGGATTAACCCCAAAAATTTGAGCAGCAGCAATTGTTAAAAATGGTCGAATTCTTTTTCCATCAGACAAAGCACTATAACGCATTGCCTCAACTAACTTTGAATCTGAAAAATCATGTGGTAACAACTCACTCATACGTTTATGAACCAAAACAGAACAAGCAAAAAGTGAATCTTTTAATGATTTACTAAGCATAAATTATGCGTTTAGGATTTTTTGTAGATACTTTCCCGTTACTGATTTTTTATTTTTAGCAACTTCTTCTGGTGTTCCTTCAGCAACAATATAACCGCCCTTTTCACCACCACATGGTCCAATATCAATTATGTGATCTGCAGTTTTTAAAACATCTAAATTATGCTCAATTACTAAAATTGAATTTCCAGAATCAACCAATGTATGTAAAACTTTTAAAAGCTTGTTGATATCTTCAAAATGCAGACCAGTTGTTGGCTCATCTAATATATACAGAGTATCTCCAGTAGCTTTTCTACTCAATTCTTTAGATAATTTAATACGTTGCGCTTCACCACCAGAAAGAGTTGTAGCACTTTGTCCTATTTTCATATAACCTAAACCTACATCACATAAAGATTTAAATTTCTCATGAATATAAGGCATTGAAGCAAAAAACTCAGCCGCATCTTCTGCTGTCATTTCCAAAATATCAGAAATTGATTTTCCTTTATATTTTATCTCCAACGTTTCGCGATTATAACGTTTGCCATGACAAGTATCGCAACGAACATAAACATCTGGCAAAAAGTGCATTTCAATTTTAATTACACCATCACCTTGACAAGTTTCACAACGACCACCTTTTACGTTAAAAGAAAATCTTCCAACTTTATAACCACGAGATCTTGACTCAGGCAAATTGGTAAAAAATTCACGAATAAATGTGAAAGCACCAACATAAGTACAAGGATTAGAGCGAGGAGTTCTACCAATTGGCGATTGATCAATTTCAATTATTTTATCAATAAAATGAGTTCCTGACAAACTCGTGAAAGGCCCCGGAATGGCTTTTGATTTATTTAGAATTTTATTTAAGGCTGGATAAAGAGTTTTGATAATCAAACTTGATTTTCCACCACCAGAAATTCCCGAAACTGCTGTAAATACTTTTAAAGGCAAATTAAGCGTAACATTTTTTAAGTTGTTAATTGTTGCGCCTTTTAAAGTGATCATTTTCTTTGGATCAATTTTGCGACGTTTTTTTGGTATAGAAATTTCTTTCTTACCGCTCAAATATTGACCAGTTACACTTTCTGGATCATTAATTACATCTTTTGGCAAGCCAGCAGAAATAATTTTTCCGCCATGAATTCCGGCTCCCGGACCAACGTCAATTAAATATTCTGCTTCACGCATCATTTCTTCATCATGTTCAACAACAATCACTGAATTACCAAGATCACGAAGATTTTTTAAAGTTGTAATTAATTTATCATTATCTGATTGATGCAAACCAATTGAAGGCTCGTCAAGTACATACAAAACGCCAGAAAGACCAGAACCAATTTGCGAAGCAAGGCGAATTCTTTGCGCCTCTCCACCAGAAAGAGTTCCCGCTTGACGATTAATAGTTAGATATTCTAACCCAACATTACGCAAGAAACCTAAACGACGCTTAATTTCTTTAAGCAAACGCTCAGAGATTTGTTTTTGCATTGAGGTTAATTTTGCTTCTAGCTCATCAAACCATTCTACCGATTTTTCTACCGACATTTTGCTAACTTCGCCAACATGCAAACCATCAATTTTAACGGATAAAGCCTCTTCATTTAAGCGGTGACCATCGCATCTTTCGCAAGTTTTAACAGTTTGAAATTTCGATAAATCATCACGAATTGATTCATTTTCGCTTTCCATATATCTTTTCTTTAAGCTGTTAATCACACCTTCGAAAGACTTTTTCACTTTAATAGCTTTCAGACCATCTTCGATTTTTATCTCTACTTCTTCATCGCCAGTTCCATAAAAAATTATTTGCTTAGTTTTGTCAGAAAGATTTTTAAACGGCTCATCCAAACTAAAACCATAATGCAAAGACATTGCTTGTAAAACTTGCTGATAAAAACGCTCTTGCACACCTTGCCAAACTGTTATTGCACCATTTCTTAAGCTTAGATTTTCATCTTCAATCACCAAATCTTCACTAAAATAAAGTTCTGTTCCTAAACCATCACAATGTTTACAAGCCCCAAATGGCGAGTTAAAAGAAAATAAGCGCGGCTCAATTTCAGAAATTGTAAAACCAGAAACTGGACACGAAAATTTTTCGCTAAACACCAAAATTTCTCCAGCTTTGTGTTTAGATTTTATACCTTCTGGAAGGCTAACAATTTCAACGTAAAGCAATCCTTCCGACATTTTTAGAGCAGTCTCAACTGAGTCTGCAAGCCTGTTTCCTAGATCATTTGAAACAACAACTCTATCAACTATAATTTCAATATCGTGTTTTTTATTTTTGTCCAAAGTTGGCAAAATCTCGTTTAAATCGTGAACTTTTCCATCAACTTTAATGCGCTGAAAACCTTGTTTTCTAGCACTCATCATCTCTTTGCGAAATTCGCCTTTTTGACCACGAACTAAAGGAGCCAAAATGTAAATACGAGATTTCATTGGCAATTGCGAAATTTTATCCACCATCACCGAAGCAGATTGGCTCTCAATTGGCTTGCCAGTTTCAGGAGAAAATGGAATGCCAATTCTAGCAAATAAAAGACGATAGTGATCGTAAATTTCAGTTACCGTTCCAACCGTTGAACGTGGATTACGTGAAGTGGTTTTTTGATCAATTGCAATTGAAGGAGAAAGACCAGTAATTGATTCAACATCTGGTTTATCTTGCATGTCTAAAAACTGACGAGCGTAAGAAGACAAACTTTCAATAAAACGACGCTGACCTTCGGCATATATTGTGTCAAAAACCAATGAAGATTTTCCAGAACCACTCAAACCAGTAACTACAACCAACTGATTTTTAGGAATTTCAATACTAACATTTTTTAGATTATGCTCTTTGGCACCAACAACTTTAATAAACTTTTCTTCCATTGGTTTTTTGATAGATTTTGCATTAAGGGGAAAGTGCAACCATTAATCTTAACAACACTTAATAAACAACACCTTTCTTTTGTTTTTTTGGGTGATTATCACAAGGCACAAATATGAAGCCCCTCACATGAAGAGGTCGATGAAATTTTATCTATTACAGTTATTTCAAAACGATAGGAAGATCTAAAATTTTGCGACAAAATACAATGTTGGGATTAAGTGGTTATTTGCCAGCACACTTAAATATGGCTACAAATTTGGTGTCAAAAATTGACAGAAGACAAAATGGCGATTTTAAAGAAACGCTAGGAAATTTAGGTTTTAAATACAGTTTTTGAGATTTTGCAAAATCTTGTCCGGCTAAAGAAAAAAAACCCGCCGCAACTTTCGTTAACGGCGGGCATTTGTGATTAAGAAGACTTATCGCTTGGATAAACTTCTCATCTACTTGAAGAAAAGATACGTAATCTTTTGGTCAGTTAAACAACCAGTGATAACGTAACTAACACAATAAGCGGAATGAAAATCATGGTTAGTTGCGATGTTAATGGTTAGACGAGAGGCTTATCGCAAGACAAAAATCATAAGATTTTTGCTAAGCAAAAAGACTGTAAACACTAACAAAAAATCAATTAAGATTATTTGTTATCTCATCCCGCACTTTTTTAAGTTCTAAATCAGTTAACGGGATAAGACCTTTTTGCAGCAAGTAACCATCATTTCCTAAAGTGTTTTTGCTGATAATTTCTAAAACAAATTCTTTCATGCCCAAAACCAAAGCAAAATGCTCTTTTTTAGCATAAATAAAAAGTGGACGCGAAACTGGATAAGCACCAGAAACTATGGTGTTAAAGCTTGGAACCACACCATTAATTGTAGCCGATTGAATTGAACTGTGATTTTCTTCTAAAAAACTAAAACCAAAAATACCAAGCGCGCTTTCATCATGTTTTAATTTTTGCACAATTAAATTATCGTTTTCTCCAGCTTCGATAAATTTTCCATCGCTTCTAATCATGTGACATTTTTTCTTTCTAACTTTTGAATCAGGAAAGGCGGCAATAAATTCTGGCAAATTTTTACAAGCATCTTCCATAACCAATTCAACAAAAGCATCACGAGTTCCTGAAGTTGTTGGCGGCCCGTAAACTGCAATTTCAATTTTTGGTAATT
Source organism: uncultured Rhizobium sp. (assembly GCA_964461905.1). GTDB lineage: Bacteria > Pseudomonadota > Alphaproteobacteria > Rickettsiales > UBA1997 > UBA2645. The sequence continues at coordinate 24,486 of CAYWVI010000009.1, forward strand.
TTGGGTTAATATCGCTCCATTTTTGATAAGGATTTGCGATTAATTCTTTTTTATTTTTTGCAGGAACTTTTTCTGCAAGAGCCAAAAAAATTTCTTCTTTTGTTAAAGAATATTTAATGTCTGAAACAGCGTTTGCCAAAACTATTCCGTCATATCCAATTTTAATTTCTAAGACATTTTTTACGCCACTTTCAGCACATTTTTTGAGTTCGCTTAATTCAATTTTTCGAGAAGCATTAGCAAAATCAGGAAAACCATATCCAACACCTAAACAAAATAACTTAAAGCCTCCACCAGTTCCTGTTGATTCAACAATTGGAGTTTTAAATTTTGTATCACGACCGAATGTTTCTGCAATAACTGCAGTAAATGGATAAACTGTAGATGAACCTACAATTTGAATATGATTGCGTTTTTGAGCTTTAAAAGCTTCAAACGAAAAAGCAAAATTAGAATAAAAAATTGATAAGAACGAGGTGATGAATATCAAATGACGCAACATAACCGTTAAATATTTTTATTATTACTACCAGAAATCAAAAACGGATAAGTCGCAAAGGCAACGTTGGCGGCAATGTGAGGCTTTTTTTAAAAAAGTCAATTTTAATTTCTTTTAGTATTTTATTTGATGATTGAATTAAAAAACGCTGCAAATAGCTTCTTTACTTATCATTTCACAAAACAAATTTTCCTAAATTTAATGCCTAAAAACAGCAAAAAAACAGCTTTGACTATCGCCGCTTTTTTGTCGTTTGTTTTGTGTTTTTCTAACTCTTTTGCAAAAGATAAAACAATTTTAATCCAAGGAAATGAAAGGGTTGATAGAGATACGATAATTTCTTATCTTGATGTTGAAGGACTTAAAAATAAATCATCAAAAGCGTTACAAATCTCATTAAAAAAACTTCATGAATCTGATTTATTTCTAACGGCTAAAATTTCTTACCAAAAAGAAGAAGTGTTAATTGAGGTAAAGGAAAATCCCATAGTTTCAGACATCAAGTTTGAGGGAAATAAAAAAATTGAAGATGATAATTTGCAAAGCGAAATCTCCTTAAAAAAACGCTCTGTATTTACCAAAGCAAAACTACAAAATGATTTGAAACGCATTAGCGAAATCTATTTAAAAAGTGGTCGATTTTTGACCAAAATCGAGCCAAAACTAATCCAAAAAGATCAAAATCGCGTTGAATTAATTTTTGATATTTTTGAAGGGCCAAAAGCTAAAATTGGAGATATTTATTTTGTTGGTAATAACTCATTTTCAGATAGCGATTTAATCGAAGAAATTTCAACCAAACAAACTAAATGGTGGAAATTTCTTTCTTCAGCCGATGTTTATGATGCTGATCGTATTGAATTTGATAAAGAGAGATTGCGTCGTTTTTATGGCTCAAAAGGCTTTGCTGATTTTGCAACCATTTCTTCAGTTGCTCAAATTTCACCAACTAAAGATCAGTTTTTTATAACCTTCTTGGTTGAAGAAGGAATAAAATATCACTTAGGCAACATTAATATTATTAACCAAATAGATAAATTTGATGAGAAGATTTTACAAAAAGAAATCTTAATCAAAAAAGGCAAAATCTATAATTTGGAACTTATCGAAAAAACCGTTGATAAAATGACAGAAATAATGTCAGAAAAATCTTATGCTTTTGCTCATATTGAGCCAATTTTAAAGCGTGATCGTGAAAAGAAAATTATCGATATTGATTTTGTAATTAGTGAAACTCCTCGTGTATATATTGAGCAAATTACTATTACTGGAAACACTCGAACTTTAGATGAAGTTATTCGTCGTGAACTTAAGATTCGTGAAGGAGACGCTTATAATATTAATAAAATAAATCGTTCCAAACAACGCTTACAAAATCTTGGGTTTTTTGATAAAGTTGAGTTTAACACCAAACGAATTGGTGATAGCGATAAAGTAGATTTAGAAATAGAAATAAAAGAGAAAAAAACTGGTGAATTAAGTTTGGGAATTGGCTATTCAACTGTTAATAGAGTAACTGCAAACGCCGGAATTAGAGAAAGAAATCTTTTTGGAACTGGACAAGAAATTGGCATTAATGTGCAGAAATCTTTCGCCAGCTTTACAGGTGAAATAAACTACACCAAACCATATTTTATGGATAACCAAATTGATGTTGGCTTTGACATTTTTCAATACCAACTTCAAAAAAGAAATACCTTGGTTTACGACCAAGATTCTTCAGGCATCACATTTCGCGGCAATTATTTTTTAACTGAGTTTTTATCGCATCGTCTTAATTATTCATTAAGCCGCCAATCAATTGGCAATATCGACTCTAGTGCTTCAATTGGAATCAAGAATCTTGAGGGAGATTTTCTCAGTTCCACCATTGGACAAAGTTTTCTTTACGACAAAAGAGACAACATCATGAATCCAAAAGATGGTTATTATATCTCAATTAGTCAGGATTTTTCAGGGCTTGGCGGTGATATCAAAACTCTGAAACATGAGGGTTCTGCTGGCTATTATATTCCTGTAATAAATGATGATTTTACATTAAAATTCTTAGCGCGTGGTGGTGTCATAGAAGGATTAGGACAAGGTGTGCGCAGCAACTATGGCTTTTTTTTAGGAGGCAATAATTTTCGTGGTTTCAATTATGCGGGAGTTGGCCCAAGAACAATAAGCAATGGAAGCGCAAAAGGCGGCAGCGCAATTGGTGGTAAAATTTATTACGTTGGAACAGCAGAATTACGCTTTCCTTTAGGTTTGCCAAAAGAATTAGGAATTAGTGGAATTTTATTTAGCGATAATGGAACAGTAAAAGGAGTTGATGAGATCAGCAAACAAAATACCGATGTTGCCGATTCTGGATCTTTGCGTTCATCTTATGGTCTTAGTATTGCTTGGGCTTCGCCAATGGGTCCAATTCGTTTAGATTTTGCTAAGATTGCAAAACGTGAAACTTACGACCAAACCCAGAATTTTAGATTTAGTTTCGGAACAAGTTTTTAAAAAAAGAGGAAAACCATGATCAGAATTTTCCAACTTCCAGAATATTTTCAGGAAAAAGTTTTTTCACTTCAAGATGCCCAAACTCTTGATGGGGCAGTTTGGATTGATTTACAAAATCCAACAATTGCTGAAATTAGAGAGGTTGAAGAATTTTATAAAATCACTTTTCCAACCAGACAACAACAAGAAGAAATTGAAGCGAGCTCGCGCTACCTTGAAAATTCAGGAATGATTAAAATCAACTCTACTTTTATTAGCATGGCACCCCAAGGTGGAAGACTTGAGGAAAGTGAGGTTTCATTTATTGTTACTGATAAAATGCTTTTCAGTCTCCGCTATTCTGAAAGTAAAGTGATTGTAGAAACCATCAAAAAAATAAAACAATTTCCAGCGATTTTTGCCAATCCTTCAAAAATCTTTATCGCGATTTTAGAAGCGCGAGTTGATTTCGATGCCGACCTAATTGAATTAGTTTCAAAACACACTGCAGAAATTAGCCGAAAAATTAATTACAATCAGAATCTTGATGAAAAAATGATTCTAAAAATTAATGAGTGCCAAGAATTAACAATGGTATTGCGCGAAGCTTTGTTTGACAAACAGCGCGTGATTTCTCTTTTGCACAGAAACGAAGATTTAATGGTCGAAAACTATAATCGCCTACGCACTATTTTAAAAGATTTGGCTTCACTAATTGAACATGCCAACTTCAATTTCGCACGCTTAGAATATCTACAAAACAGCTTTTTGGGTTTGATTAATATTGAACAAAACAAAGTGATTAAAATCTTCACCGTTGCATCTTTGATCTTTATGCCACCAACTTTGATTGCTAGTATTTACGGAATGAACTTTAAGTTCTTACCAGAGCTTGATTGGACTTTGGGATATCCTCTGGCTTTAGCTTTGATGGGAATTTCTTCAGTTGTAACAATTTGGCTTTTTAAACGTAAAAAATGGCTTTAAGTTATGACAAGAATTTTTCACTTCCTCAAACAAGATTTTTACCACTAAAGAACACCAACCTTACGCAAGCGGTTCATATAAATTGTTGAGCCAACTGCATCGTTATTTTCAATTTTATATCTACCGCCACAAGCGATTGGATAAGTAAAATCTCCGCAAAAAACATCAAAATAAATTCCTCTGTGATAAGAAGCACTGCGGTCTCCAAAAAGATCAAATCTTATTGCAATATCAGAAAAATTATCTTGTAAAAATTTTGAAATTTTTTGTGCTTTTTCTAATTCTTTAGAAATTTTTGATGATTTAACTTCGGCTAAAATCTTCTGCTCCAACTTATCTAAGCTATTATTTGAAGATGCTATATCAGAAATTATTTCTGCATTTTTTCCAGCAAAATTCTTAATCGCAGAAAAATTTTTGGTCATTATCGACTCAACTAATTCCACAGTTTTCTTTTCACCAATTTCGCTTAAAAAAAGCTCAAGAAAATTCGGCAAAGAAAACTCTATTAATAAATTTTTCATTCCTAGTTTTTTTAGAGCAGTCAACATGATTTTAATTATCTCCAAATCGGATTTTTCTTGATCGCAACCAATAATTTCAACACCAACTTGTGTTTGTTGACGATCGGCATAAAGATCTTCACTTTTTGCACAAAGAACATCACCAACATAACATAATTTTAGAGGCAATTCTGAATTTTTCAGACGAGCAGATAACAAACGAGAAATTTGCAACGTAATGTCATTTCGAAAAACTAAATTTTTACCAGAAATTATGTCTGTTGTTCTAAAGGAATTTGCGATTTCGTTATTCGCAAAACCGTCTTCAAACTCTACTAAAGGGGTTTTGATTAAGCGATAACCTTCGCTTAAGAAAATTGAAATTGCTTGATTTATAGCTTCATGATTCTTCTCAGCCTCATCAAATAATAAGTCATAAAACCCTATCGGTAATAATTTTTTTGTAACTGATTTAGTCATTTCAATAAGATATAATTATAAGAATTACTTACGCTTTTCTGCCGATCTGATGGCTTTAGCAAAATTTTCAACCTCTTCAATTTCAAACTTTTGGACTTCTTTTTGTAACTTTTCACCTTGCAAAACCTTTATTGCCATTTCTGAAAGCTGAATCATTGGCAATAATAATTTTTTATAAAAAAAGGCAAAAATCAGGTGAATTGCAAATAAAACAAAAGCCGCAAATAACATATGAATAGAGATTCTCATCAATTTGTTATTTAGCACTCCGTAACGATAAAAAGTCACTACTCCATAAGGATAATCATCAATCTTTTGATAATAACCATTCTTATAGCGTAAACTCTTGATTGTGGGATTTAACTTAAGCTTGGAAAAAAACTTTTCAGTTTTACGAGAATCAAAATTCAGTGATTTTGCCACAATTTTACCACTACTATCTAGTATTGCGAATGTAACATTTTGATCTGTTATTGATTCATCTAAACGTTTACCAATGCCATCTAAGACCATTCCTGTAACAACTGCTCCAAGATAATTTCCACGTTGATCCATCACTCCATATCCAACAGGAATAGACCAAACATTACTAACCGCACTCATCACCGGAGTTCCTAGATGAATGTGATGCGGATATAAAACTGTTAGCGAAATATAATCACGATCTTTGATGCTGACTGGATTTTTTATGATGCCCACACTACTTGAAACCGCTATATTAAAATTCTTGTCCGCCCAAGAAAATGCGCTCCATGAAATTAATTCATTCACAGAATTTCTGTAACCAATCAGCAAGCTGTTAATAAAATTATAATCAATTTTCTTCTGCCCAGAATGCTTAATTAGAATCTGCCTAGAAATACTTTCTGCAATATATTTGGTATGAACAAACATCTCTAAAAAACCATTTTTAGCACGAATATTTTGTTCTCTTACCGCCAAATCAACCTCTTGTCTGAAATTGTAGTAATCCAGCGCAACAAAAATTACGGAATAAATAAAAACTACAAATGTAACCAATAAACTAATTGAGTAAAAGAGTTTTAACGATCCTAATCTTTTAAAAAAGTAACTCATTACTTACTAATTTATTATTTCAAAAACTCTTCTAATGCCAACATATCTTGCCAAGCAACTTTCTTTTTAGCTGGCTGGCGCATTAAATATGATGGGTGAAAAATAGTGAAGGTTTTGATAGTTCTTTGCAAAAAGCTCGGCGAAAAATCCATAAATCTACCACGAATTTGTGTTACTGGATCTTTAATTCCAAGCACTGCTGTCATTGAAGTTGATCCAACCAAAACCAATACTTCGGGATTAACAAGTTCAATATGACGTTCAACAAATGGCCTACAAATTGCTAGCTCTTCTTCAGTTGGACGACGATTTCCCGGTGGTCTCCAAAATATCACATTGCTAATATAAAAATTTTCTGCACGGGTCATGTTAATCGCTTTAAACATATCGTCTAAAACCTTACCAGAATCACCGCAAAAAGGAATTCCCTGCAAATCTTCATGATTTCCGGGAGCTTCACCTATCACCATGACTTTCGAATTAGGATTTCCATCACAAAAAACGGTATTTGTTGCCATTTTCTTTAAATTACAGCCGTCAAAATTTTCTACCGCCACACGAAGTTCTTTCAGAGTTTTAGCGGATTTTGCAGCCTTACGAGCCAAATCAACAATTTCGTTTAAAGATTTAAATTTTTTATCAAATGCTTCTTCTGTTACAGGTGATAATTGAGACTTTTTTGCCAAGGTTGAAATTGCTTCGTTGGTTGAAAAATGGGGTTTAATAAAATTGTGAGTTGTAGTCTTGTTAGCTTGATTAATCTCTACTTTCTTTGATTGCGAATCTTTTATTAAAAAATGATTTTGTGGTTTTTCAGAAATTACTTCGCCAAGATCATTTTCTAAATAAAATTGAAGAGCCTCAATAATGTCTGAATTTAATTTTAATTTTTGCACTTACGTTAATATTTAATCAATTGCTGGTCATTTTGCCGGCAAATTTAATGGTTACAAAAAATTTTAAAAATGGAAAAATTTGAATTTGAAATTTGCGAAGGTGAACAAGGAATCCGCTTAGATAAATTTCTCACAATGAAATTTGCAACTATAAAGCCAGAAATTAACCGAACCAAAATCCAAAAACTTATAGAAGAAAATCTGGTATTAGATCAGAATAATAAGGCTTACAACGCCCCTTCTCAAAAAACTGTTTTAGGTCAAAGATTCTTCGTTTCAACTCAAAACTCCCGCCCACTGTATTTACAACCCAAAGAAATTGATTTTGAGGTTATTTTTGAAGATGAAGATTTATTAGTTATTAATAAACCAGCTGGACTTACTGTTCATCCCGGTGCCGGCAACCAAGAAAACACCTTGGTTAACGGATTACTTTTTAAATATAAAAATCATCTTTCTTCAATTGGTGGCGAGTTTCGCCCTGGAATTGTACATCGCTTAGACAAAGACACTTCTGGTCTTATGCTTGTTGCAAAAAATGATTTCACACACCAAATCTTAGGAGAAAAGTTACGCAAACGAGATATAAAGCGCACTTATATTGCTTTTGTTTATGGCTGTGCAAATCCACCGCGCGGAATTATAAATAAAAATATTGTTCGCTCAAGAACTAATCGTTTGAAAATGACAGTTGCTAAAACCTTAGGGCGCGAAGCAATTACGAATTACGAAACAAAAGAAATTTATTTAGACAATTTTGCCAGCCTTATAGAATGCAAACTACAAACTGGCAGAACACATCAAATTCGCTTACATCTTGAATCTATAAAACATTCTTTAATTGGTGACCATCTTTATAATTCTTGCAAAAAAATGTTGCCTAAAAACCTTTCAGAGGAAGCAAAAAATTTTATTAGCAATTTTCCAAGACAAGCTTTGCATTCTTACAAGATTAGTTTTCTTCATCCACGCAATAACCAAGAAATGTCCTTTGAAATAGATCTTTCAAATGATCTAAAAACTCTCAAGAATTACCTAATTAATGGTGAATAAAATTGTCATAATTTCAGGCCCAACAGCTTCTGGCAAATCAGATTTAGCCTTAAAATTAGCAAATCACAAAAATATTGGAATTATCAATGCAGATTCTCTGCAAATTTATGAAGGACTACCAATACTATCTTCGCAACCAAGTTTGTTAGAAAAAGAAATGGCAGAACATTTTTTATATTCTTACTTTAAACCTAGCGAAACTTCTTGCGTTGCAACTTGGCTAAAACTTGTAAAACCAATTGTAGAAAAGCTCTGGGGTGAAAATAAAATTCCAATAATTGTTGGCGGAAGCGGAATGTATATTTCAAAGTTAGTTGATGGGATTTCTGAAATTCCTGAAATTAGTGATGAAATTAGAGCTTCTTCTCGACAACTTTTTGATGCAATTGGACAAGAAAAATTCAGGCAGAAATTAATTGATTTAGGAGAGCGCGACATTCTTGATAAACAAAGAATGATAAGAGCCTACGAGGTTCTTAAACAAACCAATAAATCAATTTCTTGGTGGCAACAAAACGCGCCAAAAAAGATTTTTCCTAATGCCTATTTTATTCACGCGAATTTAAATCCTAATCGTGAAACTCTTTATCAAAATTGTAATTTGCGTTTTGCCAAAATGCTTGAAAATGGTGCATTAGAAGAAGCTAAATCTCTTTTAGAAAAAGAAATAAAAAATGACTGGCAAATCATTAAAACATTAGGATTCAGTGAAATTTCCGACTTTCTATCAGAAAAAATTACAAAAGAAAAAATGATTGAAATCGCCACTCAAAAAACCAGAAATTATGCAAAAAGACAATTAACTTGGTTTAGAAATCAAATGCCGCAAAAGCATATTTTTAGCGACTCAATCACAGCCTTAAATTTTCTTAAAAATGAAATTTAGCGATCAAGGAATTATAATCAGTCAAAAAAAATATGGCGAAAACTCGCTGATTGTGAAAGTTCTTTCTCATAATCACTGCGTTTATCGTGGCTTTGTAAACTCAATTAAATCAAGCAAAAGCCGCTCAATATTTCAGATTGGAAATTTAATTTCTTTTGAATTTCGCGCGCGCAATGAAGAAAATCTTGGACAGTTTATAAACGTTGATTTGGCAAAATCTTATTGCTCAAAAATTATATTTGACGCTCTCAAAATAAATTGTGTTAACTCGCTATTTTCAATTATTGATCACTGTTTTCTTGAGCGAGAAAATCATGATAACCTTTTTGAAGAACTCCAAATTTTCTTGCAAAAAATTGTTATGAAAGATCAAGCACATGAGTTTTTGCCAGACTATGTTGAACTCGAATTAAAAATTCTAAAAACGTTGGGCTATGGCGTTGATCTTTCTTCTTGTGCCGCCACAAATTCCACTGAAAACCTTGCTTATGTTTCACCTAAATCTGCAAGAGCTGTAAGCCTTGAAGCTGGCATGCCATATCAAAATAAGTTATTAAGATTACCAGAGTTTTTGATTGGAAATAGAGTGGGAATCGTAACAAACGATCTGCGAGATGGAATGCGTCTTAGCGGATATTTTTTAGAAAAATTTGTTTTTGAAGATCAAAAAGAAAAACTGAAAGCACGCAACAGATTAGAAAAATCTTTAAGCTAAAAAATCCAATTTCCTATTAAAGTTACAGGATCAATTTTTTTACCAAAAAGTAGTCCAAAAAAACTTGCCATACATATTGCAGGAGCAAATGGAAAAGTATCATCTTTCATGATTTTTTGCCATAGAGATCCAAAAATCACTCCAAAGAAACCGCTCATCATCATAAAAGATAAAAAGCTATCCATTCCCAGCATAAATCCCGCAACGAAGAAGAATTTAAGATCATCAACCCCAATAGCATCTAAAGAGGTGGTAACATAAAAAAACAACCACAATGCCAAACCAAAACCCAAATAAATGAAAGCTGCTTTTAAATGAATAAAAACCGCAGAATTACCTCCTTGAAGAAGCAAAAGAAGAGCGGCTAAAATTGTTAATAAATATTGTAGAAAGTTAGGAATAAAATATCTCTCAAGATCAGTGATGCACATCAGAATTAATGTGCTTGTGATAGCAAAATAAAGCATCATTTTGCTGTCAATTTTTTGATCTAAAATAAAATAAATTGCCAAAAAGCTGAGTAAAAAACTTAACTCAATCAAAGGATAACGTATCGATATTTTTACATTGCAATTAGTGCATTTTCCTTTTTGTAATAACCAAGAAAATAAAGGAACCAAGTTACGAGGGGTTAGAATTGTATTGCATCCAAAACATTTTGAGCGTGTAAATACAATTGGTAATCCATCAATAATTCGATAACTTAGTAAAGTAATAAAACTACCAAAAATTAATGAAAAAATTACCACTAAAATTAATTGAAGCTGTGGATCAATTAGGGAAAGAATTGGCATGAAATTTAAGCTTGGTAAGTTGATTTGCTAATTTGAAATCTGCTAAATAGATTCTTTTTGCGAAATCAATAATTTCTCTAATTTAAAATGATATTTCTTTTAAGATATTTTTTAGCATTAATTTTATTTTTTGTCGCTATTTCTTGTAGCCAAAAACCAGCCCAAATTAATGATTACAGTCGTAATTTTTATAATAAAAAAACTAGCTCAAACTCTTATAAATATCCTTCCAACACACCTTCCATCAATAATAGTAAAAAACCCGCACTTCTAAATAATCAAATTGAAGTTGTTGCTGGAGATACCATCTTTGGCATTTCACGCAAATTACAAATTCCTCTTCGTGATTTAATAACGGCAAATAATCTTACTCCACCCTACAATTTAAATGTTGGAGATAGACTCACAGTTCCAACATCAAAATATCATGAGGTAAAATCAGGAGAAACTCTTTATGGCATTTCTCGTATATACAATATGCAAATCAGCAATTTGGTTGAATTAAATAATTTACAGCAACCATATGCTGTTAAAGTTGGAGACAAAATTAAAATTTCTACAACTCACAACAAATCAGAATCCTCAAACAACTATTCTCTAAAATCCGAAGCAAAACCTGTAGAAACAAATTCACAACCAACATTTGTTGGAAAAGTGTTAGATAAACTAAATCATTTCTCTTGGCCAATTCGTGGAACTATTATTTCTGGATTTGGTCCAAAAAGTGGAGGTTTATATAACGACGGGATAAATATTAAGGCTAAAGAAGGAGCCGAAGTTAAAGCATCTGAAGATGGAGTTGTTGCTTATGTTGGAAATGAATTAAAAGGTTATGGAAACTTAGTAATTATCAAACATTCTGAGGGCTGGATTACCGCTTATGCTCACTTATCAAAGGCAACAGTAACAAGAGGAGCAAAAGTTAAAAAAGGTCAAAAAATTGGTTTGGTTGGTTCAACTGGCAATGTTTCTTCGCCTCAACTTTATTTTGGTTTACGTAAAGGACGCGATGCTGTAAATCCTAAAAATTATTTAAAATAGATGTCTTTTTTTAAGATTTTTTCCAAATCAAAAATTACCGATCAGCTAAAAAATAGCTCAAGTAAAATCTCTACAGCAATTTCGCAAATATTTACTCACAAAAAACTTGATGAAAACACAATTGATGAACTTGAAGAAACATTGATTGCAAGCGATATGGGAGTTGAGGTTGCAACTAAAATTTCAACTTTATTGCGTCAAAATAAATTTGAAAAAAGCATTGATGAAAACGAAATTAAAAATTTCTTATCACAACAAATTGCCGAAATTTTAAAACCTTGCCAAAAAACTCTGCAACTTAATGAAAATCACAAACCACAAGTTTTTATATTTAACGGAGTTAATGGTGCTGGCAAAACCACTACCATCGCTAAAATTGCACAAACTATTAAGCATCAGAATAAAAAGGTTTTAATTGCTGCTTGCGACACATTCAGAGCTGCTGCCACTCAACAACTGGAAATTTGGGCAAATCGTGTTGGTTGTGAAATCATTTTACCGCAAAAAGAAGGCGAAGATCCAGCTGCAGTTGCTTATCGAGCTTTAGAATTTGCACAGAAAAATAACTTTGATTTATTGTTAATTGATACAGCTGGAAGGCTTCAAAACAAACAAAATTTGATGGATGAATTAAAGAAAATTAACACCGTTTTGCAAAAATTAGATTCCTCAGCACCGCATGAAAACATTCTTATTCTTGATGCTACAACTGGTCAAAATGCCAAATCACAACTTGAGGTATTTAATCAAATTGTTGGAATTACTGGTTTAATAATAACCAAATTAGATGGTTCTGCAAAAGGCGGAATTGTTGTTTCTTTGGCGCAAAATTTTAAAAAACCAATTTATGCGATTGGTATTGGTGAGAAAGCTGAAGATTTACAAGAATTTGATGCCGAGAACTTTGCCAAAAACCTATTTTAAAGGTGAATTATTTTAAAAAAGTTGACTTCATTTGCTTCCATTTCTAGAAAGCAGCCCTCTTTTTTTAAAATAATCTCTTCAAATCTATACATTGGGGCGTAGCCAAGCGGTAAGGCAGCGGTTTTTGGTACCGCCATCGTAGGTTCGAATCCTGCCGCCCCAACCACATCGTAGCGAAATCTACAACTTCCTTTCCAAAATATCTAAAATTATCAGCTACAAAAGCAGGTTCGAAACTTAGGTTCGACAAATGACGCAGGATGCAAAGCATCCGAGTAATTTGCGTTAATCCTGCCGCCCCAACCACATCCTTATCAAAGTTACTATACCAAACTACAAAACAAAAACTAAAAACTCAGAATTTTCAACCAATTCAAATTCAAGAGAAGTTTCATTTTCAATTGCAGCTGCATCACCAGTTTCTAAGGATGTGCAATTAATTATAATTTTTCCTGAAATCACTTGAACCCATATTTTTTGACTAGGAGTGATTGCAAAATTGAATTCTTTTTTTGCTTGAAATTTTCCCAGAAAAATTTCGGCATCTTGATTTATTTGCAAAGAACCTTCTCTTCCAGAGCCAGAAACTACTAAGGTTAAATCGTTATTAACCAGAAATGATTTTTGGTCATAACGCGGCGGAATTTGTTTTTTCTTGGGTGAAATCCAAATTTGCAAAAGATGAGTTTGTAAATTTTGCGACTGATTGAATTCAGAATGAAAAACTCCAGTTCCAGCACTCATAACCTGAAATTCACCAGCAGAGATTGTTGATGAATTACCCATTGAATCTTGATGAGAAAGAGACCCAGAAATTATATAGGTAATAATTTCCATATTATTGTGTGGATGGCTTCCAAACCCAGCTCCAGCGGCTATTACGTCTTCATTAATCACCCGTAAATTGCCAAAATTCATGTGATTACGATCAAAATAACTGGCAAAAGAAAATGTATGAAAAGATTGTAACCAGCCATGATTAAAAAAACCACGCTCCCTTGATTTTCGGACTTTTAGCATTTTATTAGGTTCTGAATTGTTTAGAAAATTTTAAATATATTTTGAACTGATTATGAAAACTCTCATGATAAAATATTTACCAACTGGCGTTGATTCTAATTCTAAGAAACTTCTCGATATTTTTTTAGAAGAAACTCCAAATCACAATATTGAAACTTTAGATTTATTAAAAACTTCAGCTCCAGTTTTTGACGAAAAATCAATTCAAGCCTATTACAAACGAAATTATGGTGGAAAAAAACTAAATGAAAATGAAGCAAAATTATTAGAACAAAACGATCAGTTAATTTCTCAAATTAAGTCAGCTGATGTTGTTGTTTTAGCTTATCCAATGCATAATTTTGGCATTCCTGCGGCAGTTAAAGCATATCTTGATGCGGTGATTTTTAAAGGTGAAACTTTTGATTATGGAGCCAAATCAATGGCTGGAAAAAAGGTTCTTACTCTATTTACTTCTGGCGGCATCTATCCAGAAAAAACCTTCAATTTTGATTATCCAAATTGGAATACTATTGCCCTACAATCCCAAGCAATGTATAGCTTCATGGGATTTGATGATATTGAAACAATCGGCACTTCATTGCGCGATCCAACAACTGCAAATGAAAAACTTAATGAGATAAGAAATAAGATTAGAACTATTGTAAAAAAGTGGTTTTAAATAAATTCTCCTGCGGCTTTACCACTAGCCCAAGCCCATTGAAAATTATAGCCTCCTAACCAACCAGTAACATCAAGAACTTCGCCTATAAAAAATAAATTAGGCACTGTTTTTACTTCAAAAGTTTTAGAAGAAATTTGATCACAATCAATTCCACCCAAAGTTACTTCTGCTTTAGCAAAACCTTCTGTTCCACTTGGGATCAGCTCCCAAGCGTTAATTAACTTTGCAATTTCTCTGGCTTTCTGATTTGATAAATCAGCCAAATTTCCAATAAACTGACTTTTTTGGGCTAGATAATTTGCTAAACTTTTTGGTAAAAATTCTGCTAAAAAATTTGGCAATTCTTGTTTTGGCTTTGATTTTCTTTCTTCGCAAATTCGTGCAAAAACATCAATTTCTGGTGCCAAGTTAATCACAATTTTTTCACCTTTTTTCCAGTAAGATGAAATTTGCAAGATTGCTGGACCACTCAGTCCACGATGGGTAAAAAGCATCGCTTCACGAAAACTAATTTTACCGCAAGAAATAATTGTATTTACTGAAACTCCCGAAAGATTTTTGGTTTCTGATAAAATATTTTCATCTAAAGTAAGTGGAACTAAAGCTGGCGTTGGTTGCACAACTTTTAAACCAAATTGTCGTGCCACATCATAACCAAAACCACTGGCACCCATTTTTGGAATCGAAGGTCCGCCAGTTGCAATAACTAAAGACTTACAAAAAAAATCTCCCTTTGTTGTAGAAATCTCAAAATGATTTTCTGATTTTGTTATTTTGTTAACATTGGTTTCTAAGCTTATTTCTACTGATTGCAAAGCACATTCCTTAAGCAACATTTCAATAATTTCTTTTGAAGAATTATCACAAAAAAGTTGCCCTAGAGTTTTTTCATGAAAGCTAATTTCATACTTTTTTACCAATGAAATAAAATCTTGCGAAGTGAAGCGTTTCAAAGCTGAAACGCAAAATTGAGGATTTTTAGAAATAAAATTTTTCGCGCTAACATCTAAGTTTGTAAAATTACAGCGACCACCACCAGAAATGCGGATTTTTTCACCAACTGACTTGGCAGAGTCAATTAGCAAAACACTTTTGCCTCTTTTACCAGCTGTTGCAGCGCACATTAAGCCAGCTGCACCAGCACCAATTATTATAACATCAAATTGTGAAATATTACTCACCAAAAACTTGTTTAAAAATATAATCGATATTTTTGGTGTGATAAGAAATGTCAAAAAGACTTTCTAGTTTTTTAACCCCTAATTTAGTTACAACTTCTTGATCAGCTTTTAATAATTCAAGAAAGCTATTTGATTCACCCGCCCAAATTTTCATGGCATTTGTTTGCACAATTTTGTAAGCATCTTCACGAGAAATTTCCGCTTCATCAATCAATGTTAAAAGCACGCGTTGCGAAAAAACCAGACCACCTAATTTATCTAAATTTTTCTGCATGTTTTTTTCGTAAATAGTCAAATTTTCAACCAAACCAACCAAACGATTTAGGGCAAAATCAAGTGTAATTGTTGCATCTGGCGCAATCATTCTTTCAACTGAAGAATGCGAAATGTCACGCTCATGCCAAGAAGCAACATTTTCCAAAGCAGGCACAACTGCACTTCTAACAATTCTTGCCAAACCAGTTAAATTTTCGCTCAAAACTGGATTACGCTTATGAGGCATTGCTGACGAACCTTTTTGACCTTTTGAGAAAAACTCTTCAGCTTCTAAAACCTCAGTTCTTTGCAAGTGACGAATTTCAATTGCCAAATTTTCAATTGAAGAAGCAATCACACCTAAAGCTGCAAAATAAGCTGCATGACGATCTCTTGGGATGATTTGGCTAGAAACAGATTCTTCTTTTAAACCTAATTTCTCAGAAACATATTTTTGCACAAAAGGATCAACATTGGCAAAAGTTCCAACTGCACCAGAAATTGCGCAAACAGCAATTTCTGCTTTAGCACTTTTTAAACGCTGCAAGTTTCTTTCAAACTCGGCATAAAAGCGCGCCAACTTTAAACCAAAAGTTACTGGCTCAGCATGAATGCCATGCGAACGACCAACGCAAACTGTATTTTTATGTTCAAAAGCGCGTTTTTTTATTGCCGCCAAAAGCCTTTCCAAATCATCAATTAAAATGTCTGAAGCTTGTGATAATTGTGCTGAAAGACAGGTATCCAAAACATCAGAACTGGTCATTCCATAGTGAATAAAACGAGAATTTTCACCAACCAATTCCGCAAGATGAGTAAGAAAAGCAATCACATCATGTTTGGTGACAGATTCAATTTCATCAACGCGATTGGCATCAAATTTTCCGCCAGATTTTTCAAAATTTTCACGAATTCTTTTTGCCGTTCCAACTGGCGCAATTTTTAATTGTTCCAAAGCCTCCAAAGCATAAATTTCAATATCAAACCAGATATTATATTTATTTTCTTGTGACCAAATTTTAACCATTTCTGGTCGTGAATAACGAGGAATCATGTTTTGTAAGCTAAAAAATTATAAAATAAATTTTGAAAGATCAGTTTTGCCAGAAGATAAATCGCCCAAATGGCTGGTGACATAGTTTTTATCTATTGTCACAACATTGCCATTTTTCATTTCGGTCGCTTCAAAGCTCACTTCTTCAAGAATTTTTTCTAATAAAGTGTGAAGCCTTCTAGCTCCAATATTTTCTACTTCACTATTAACACGATAAGCCACTTGCGCAATTTCACCAATTCCATCTTCGGCAAAAACTAGCTCTATATTTTCAACTGCAATTAAAGCGCAATATTGCTTGATTAAACTTGCTTCTGGCTCAGATAAAATACGTACCAAATCTTCTTGGGTTAAAGGTTGTAATTGCACACGAATTGGGAAGCGACCTTGTAATTCTGGTAATAAATCTGCTGGCTTTGCTGCATGAAAAGCTCCAGAAGCAATAAATAAAATGTGATCAGTTTTGATAATTCCGTATTTTGTAGTTACTGCTGTTCCTTCAACCAATGGCAATAAATCGCGCTGAACACCTTCGCGCGAAACATCAGAACCAGAAGCTTTTGTACCACCGCGGGCGCAAACTTTGTCAATTTCGTCAATGAAAACAATACCGTCATTTTCAACGGATTTTAGAGCTATTTTTATAATTTTATCTTCATCAATCATTTTATCGCTTTCTTCTTCGATCAATGTTTTCATAGCATCTTCAACTGTTAAGGTAACTTTCTTGGTTTTATCACTACCAATTGCCCGCCCAATAATTTCAGTGATATTAATCATCCCAACTTGACCTCCCGGAACATCAAAACTTGTACCAACTGACGATGGAGCGTCGATTACTTCAATTTCCACTTCGTTTTCGTTAATTTCTCCACTATCAATTAATTTAGAGAATTTTTCTCTAGTTGCATCTTCAGCAATATCTCCAACCAAAACGTCAATCACTCTTTCTTTTGCACGTTTTCTGGCCTTTTCTTCAACTTCTTTTTTAAAATCATTACGGACAGATTTTACAGCAACATCCATTAAATCGCGAATTATAGAATCAACATCTCTCCCAACATATCCAACTTCTGTAAATTTTGTTGCCTCAACTTTTAAAAAAGGCGCATTTGCCAATTTTGCTAGACGACGAGCAACTTCTGTTTTTCCAACTCCAGTTGGCCCAATCATTAAAATATTTTTGGGAACAATTTCTTCACGCAACGGAGATTGCACAAACTTTCTGCGATAACGATTACGCAAAGCAACAGCAACTGCCTTTTTAGCATCTTTTTGACCGACAATGAATCGGTTTAACTCTTCAACAATTTGCTTTGGAGTAAATCCAAGATTACGAGATATTTTTACTTGTGAGTTTTTTAATTTTTTAGAATTTTTTGTCATTTGTATTTACTTGTTTTGAAGGGTTTTTAGTAGTGCCGTTGTAAGTTGAAATATTTAGCAAAAACATCAGCAATAAAATTACAGCACTGGTTAGAAAAATTATCAAAAATATTTTCATTATAAATGCTGCAAAACCTCAACTATTGAATCTTGCAAATCTTTAATTCCATAGCCTTTTGAACTACTCGTTGCAATAATTTGCGGATGAGCTGCTGGCCATTTAGAAATTTGATCTAAAATATTTTTTTGCACTTTTGCCAATTCCACACTGTTTAGCTTATCTGCTTTTGTTAAAATAATCTGAAAAGAAACAGCAACCGTATTTAAAATATTTATCATATCGCAATCAGCTTCTTTCAATCCCTTTATTGGATCAATTAATAAAAAAAGCCGACTTAAATTTTGACGCTTCATTAAATATTCCAAAGCTGTTTTTTGCCAATGTTCTGAGTGTTTTGCACTTGCTTTTGCAAAACCATATCCGGGCATATCAACCAAAACAAAACCCTGTGAAAAATTTTGTGTAAAACCGTCAGCAATTTTGAAAAAATTTAGCTGCCTTGTTCTTCCGGGAGTTGCCGAAACTATTGCTAATTTTCTTCCAACAAGAGCATTGATTAAGCTTGATTTACCAACATTTGATGCACCAATAAAAGCAATTTCTGGCTGAGAACTTTGCGGAATTTGTGAATAAGTATGAGCTCCAAAAAGAAATTCACATTCACCATTAAAAATTTTTTTTGGATCTAATTTTTTCATTTTATTTCTTTTTGCTTTCTAAAAACTCAATCATTTTTGAAGCAACATCAATTCCAGTTGCGCCTTCAATTCCTTCAAGACCAGGTGAAGAATTAACTTCAAGAATTTTTGGACCAGAATCTGAGCGAACCATGTCAACACCAGCAACTTCAAGACCAATAATTTTTGTCGCTTTAATTGCTAATTCACATTCTTCTTCTGTTGCATCAATAGCCTGTGCAGTTGCTCCTAAGTGAATATTAGCGCGAAATTCGCCTTCTTGTGCAATACGCTTAATTGAGGCAACAACTTTATTGCCAATTACAAAACAACGAATGTCCTGACCTTTTGATTCTTTGATATATTGCTGAACAAGAATATCAGCCTTTAAGCTACGAAAAGCATTAATAACACTTTCAGCAGCTTTATTTGTTTCCGCCAAAACCACTCCAACACCTTTTGTTCCTTCTAATAATTTTACTACTAGTGGCGCACTACCAACCAAATGAATCAGATCTTTAGTATCGTAAGAAGAATTGGCAAAACTTGTAACTGGAATGTTCAAACCATGCTGAGCAAGAATTTGCAAAGAATGTAATTTGTCACGTGATTTGGTAATGGCATCAGAATTATTAAAACAAGGCACGCCCATAACTTCAAATTGATGCGTAATTGCTGCGCCGTAGAATGTCATCGACGGTTTTAAGCGTGGAATTACATAATCAATATTTTCAAGTTTTTTACCTTCATCATAAAAAACTTCACAAGAATTTGGAGCAACTTTTATGTAACAATCTCCAACATTAACAAATTGAATTTCGTGACCACGATTTTTTGCCGCTTCAATTATTCTCTTGTTTGAATAAAGATTTTGATTTGATGCTAATAATATAATTTTCATAATTTTCTTAAGTCTATACAGGGTTTAGTTGTACGGTAAAGTTTTAAAATTTCGTTTCTTTTGAGTTTTCCTTGTTGAAAAGATTTTGATATATCTACAAGCATTCTTGCTTGTTTTATAGCCTCACGACCTAAAAGCATACGAAATGCCATAGTATCACGATTGGCAAGAGTTAATTCTACTCTGATTTTATTTTCACCAATCCTCAAATCGGATTTAATAACAAATCTTTTTTCTTTTTTTCCGCCAGAATCTGAAACCATTCTTTGATCAATAACTCTTGCCACGCAAGTGCGCACAAGATTCTTATTTTTTTGCAAAGGATGAATATCAAATTTTACATACTCAACATCTTCAATATAAAAACTCTCAATGTTGAAGGCGTGTAAAGATGAAGTTTTTGCACCAGTATCAATCTTTCCTTTAATCGCTGGCAGGCTTATACAATCAAGACCAAACCACTCTTTCCAACCAATAATTTTGCGAGATTTTTTCATTAAGCGGCTATCAATTTCGTCACTATTTCTAAATCTTCTTTTGTATCAAC
Organism: uncultured Rhizobium sp.; assembly: GCA_964461905.1. Classification (GTDB taxonomy): domain Bacteria; phylum Pseudomonadota; class Alphaproteobacteria; order Rickettsiales; family UBA1997; genus UBA2645. Next base: position 44,562 of record CAYWVI010000009.1, read on the forward strand.
TGAGAGTGGATGCGCATCAACAATTTGAACAAAAATTTTCATATCATTTTCTAAGGCACGCAGCTGCTCAAGACTTTCTCTTTTTTCAAGAGTTGAAGGCTCAAGATTCACAAATTTTTCTAATGCTGTTTTTTTGTAAGCATAAATTCCAATATGGTGATAAAAATCAGCCTCATTTGTTTTGGAATATGGGATTGGACATCTTGAAAAATAAAGAGCTTTTCCAAGATTCTTTTCTTTAAAAGCTATAGCAATTTTTACTACATTTGGATTTGTGATTTCTGATTCATTCGTGATTTTTGATGCAACAGTTGCAATATCGCATTCATTTTCTAAAGCTGCATTAGCGGCAGCAGAAATGACTTTTGGATCAATGTTTGGAAGATCTCCCTGCAGATTTACAATTACATCAAAATCTTGCCCCAAATTTTTATATGCGGCATAAATTCTGTCAGTTCCTGAAGGTAAATTTGGATCAGTAATAACAAAATTCGCGCCAATTTTTTTTGCCTCTAAAGCAATTTCTTCACCATCGCAAGCAATTAAAACTTCGCCGAGATTGGCTTTTTTAGCTTGTTCATAAACTCTATGAATCATGGTTTTACCACAGATATCCGCCAATGGTTTGTTAGGTAATCTAGTTGAAGCCAAGCGTACAGGAATTATTGTGAGAATTTTTTTTGTCATCGTAAATCTTTATTTAAAAGTTTAAGCGGGCTAGATAAACTGTGCTTAGAAAGATTTCTACAAATTTGTTGCTTTTTTAAGATTAGGGCTTTTAATGCGCCGCCTCCTTCATTGTTTGATTTAATTTTTCAGCAATGAGCACGTAGCTCAGTCGGTAGAGCACCTCACTTTTAATGAGGTTGTCGTTGGTTCGATTCCAACCGTGCTCACCAAATCTTTTTCCCAAAAACCAACGAACTTTTATTTTTTGCTGCGCTTCGCGTCAGCTTGGGGTTCGATTCCAACCGTGCTCACCAAATCTTTTTCCCAAAAACCAACGAACTTTT
>CAYWVI010000010.1:0-40255 GCA_964461905.1 uncultured Rhizobium sp.
CAAAAATAATGATTCAATCAATCCAGCAAATTTAATACCTTAAATGTAAGAAATAGTCACTTGCATTTATTAAATGCGGCACCTAATTTGCGCCCCCTCTTTGGATGATCCCAAAAATAAAAATCTTAAAAAACTTTTAGGTGAAATATGAAAAGAACTTGGCAGCCTAGTAAAATTGTGCGCAAAAGAAGACATGGCTTTAGATCGAGAATGGCAACAGTTGGTGGTCGTAAAATTTTGGCTCGTCGTCGTCTTAAAGGTCGTGCTAGTTTAACTGTTTAAATTAATGATTAATGCCGGTCAAAAGATCGGCATTTCTTTTTTTTATTCACGAAATATTTCAAGTTTGAAAATACTTCGCATCAAAAAATCCTCAGAATTTCAGAAAATCTCATCGTCTGGTTATAAGTTCTTTTCCAAAACGATTACCCTTCTTTCCAAACAAACTCCTCAAAATTACTTCCAAGACTTAACTAAAAACCAAAATGCGCAGAATTTTTGTCGTGTTGGATATACGGTTAGTAAAACAGTTGGTGGTGCTGTTGTCAGAAATTTTGCTAAAAGAAGATTAAGAGAAGCTTTTCGCAATCTTGGTATATTGCATGCTAAAAACCATTACGATTATGTTGTGATTGCTAGAAAAGAAATTGCTAATGCAGATTTTAACAAAATTGTAGGTGATCTTAAATTTTGTTTAAAAAGAATTCATAATCAGCCTAATAAAACTGAAAAATCATGAGTGATAAAAAATCAAAAATTCCATACTTCTTCTTTGCTTTCTTCATTGTAATTTTAGCAGTGAATGTTTTTTACATTTACATTTCAAAAAAAACTTGGAGCGGACTTGTTACGTCTGATGGTTACAAAAAAGGTTTGAATTATAACGATACTTTAAAACAAGAAGAAGAGCAAAAAAAATTAGGATGGGTTGTTGATGTGGATTTTAGTCACAAATATGACAATAAATGGACAGTTTGGTTTAAATTAAGAGATAAAAATCGTCGTGTGATCACTGATGCTGAGATAATTGCTGATTTCAAAAGACCAACTACTGAAGGCATTGATTTTTCTCGTCAGATTAGAATGGTTGATGGTACTTACCAAGCAGAGGTTGAATTTCCAGCTAAAGGTCAATGGGATATTTCAATTATTGTTATTTCTGGTCAAAACAAATTCATCAAATTGGAAAGAAGATTTATTCAATGGTAAAATCTTGCCTGCATTGTGGAGAAGATACAAAATCTTTATCGGAAGATTTTTGTTGTTTAGGTTGTGAATTTGCTTATAAAATGGTGGGTAAATTTGGTTTTGAAAACTATTATAAGCTGCGTCAAATAAATCGTTTAGAAAGAAAAATAAAACCAGAAACAGAAGAAAAAATTGACGTTTTAGAATTTTGCACAACAGAAAAAGATGGTACAAATTCTGCAGTATTGTTGGTTCAGGGTTTGCATTGTGCAGCTTGTATTTGGTTGATTGAAGGGATTTTAAAAAAACAAGATTCAGTTGTTAAAGCACGCATTAATCTTTCAAAAAAAACTCTATTTTTACAATGGCGAGGAAAGCCAGAAATTGGTAATGAGTTGGTTGAAATTATTCAAAAAATTGGCTATAAGCTTTTGCCATTTGATGTTGAGATTCTTAATAATGCAGAAAAAAAATATTCTGATTCAATCATTTTAGCTTTGGCGGTTGCTGGTTTTGGTGTTGGAAATTTGATGTTAATTTCTTCTTCTCTTTGGTTTTATGGAGTTGAAGAAATAGGCAAAGAAAGCCGAAATTTACTACATTTATTTTCAGCATTAATTGCGCTTCCAGTAATGATTTTTTCGGCTCGTCCATTTTTTTCTTCAGCTTGGCGATCGATAAAACAAGGCTATCCAAACATGGATTTGGCAATTTCAATTGCCATATTTCTTGCTTGTGTTGTTAGCTTTCTACAAACATTTCGTGGGGCAATTCACGTTTATTTTGATTCAGCAATTATGCTGATTTTTTTCTTGCTGATTGGTCGTTATTTAGACATGAAAGCACGAAAAAAAGCTTTTGGAATTGCTTCAGAATTTACTTTATTAGCAGCAAGTTTTGGAAGGGTAGAAGAGGGTAAAAATATCAGAATTTTACCAAGCAAAAAGTTGCAAGAAGGAATGATTTTAATTGTTGCTGTTGGAGAAAAAATTGCTGCTGATGGTGTGGTTATTGAAGGAGAAAGTGAAGTAGATACAGCTTTAATTAATGGTGAAACAATCCCAAAAATTGTTGAAAAAAACACAGAAGTTTTTGCTGGTACAATCAATATTAACTCTCCAATTAAAGTTAGAATTACTAAAGCTGCAAATAATAGCCTGCTTTCTGAAATTATTAATTTAAGCGAAGAAGCAGAGCAGAAAAAAAGTCGCTATATTCGTTTAAGCGACAAACTGGCAAAATTTTATACACCAGCCGTGCATATTTTAGCTTTTGCTACTTTTGCTTTTTGGTTTAGTTCTGGTTGGGAAACGGCTCTGATGAATGCAACAGCAGTGTTGATTATTACTTGTCCATGCGCTTTGGCACTTGCTGTTCCAATAGTTCAAACTATTGCTATTTCTAATTTTACAGCTCGAGGAGTTTTAGTAAAATCAGGAGAGGCTTTAGAAAAATTGCGTGAAATTGATACGATTATTTTTGACAAAACAGGAAGTCTAACAGTTGGTTTTCCTAAATTGATCGATGTTTTTTTATTGCAAAATAATCAGAAAAAAAAGTTGAGCGAAGATGAAAAAAATAATGTTTTGAAACTTGCGGCATCTCTTTCTTGCAAAAGTAATCATCCAATTTCAAAAGCAATTTCTCGTGAGTTTTTGGGTGATTTAGAAAGCCTGTTTGTTCATGAAAATCAAGGCTTGGGATTGAGCGCAAATTTTCTTGGTAAAGATTTAAAATTGGGCAGAAAAAGTTTTTGTGAAGTAAAAAATAATTTTGAATGTGATAAAAATTATCTAACCTGTTTTGCAAAATTTGGTGAAGACGAGTTGGTATTTTTATTTGAAGATCTAATCAAAGAAGATGCTTTTGATGTTGTGGCAAAGCTTAAAAAGCTTGGTAAAAAAGTTATTTTATTATCAGGTGATGGTAGAAGTCAGGTAGAAAATGTTGCCAAAGAATTACAAATTTCTGAATTTTATTTTGAGAAAAATCCAATTGAGAAAGTTCAATTTTTAGAAAAATTAAAAGCAGAAAATAAAAAGTTTTTAATGATTGGCGATGGACTTAATGATGCTCCAGCTTTGGCTTTATCTTATGTTTCTGTTTCTTTTTCCAAAGCTGTGGATATTTCACAAAATATTGCAGACATAGTTATTTGTGGTGACAAATTGCAGCCAATTTTGGATTTGATAAATTCTTCAAGAAAAGCAATTAATTTGATGAAGCAGAATTTATATCTAGCTTTAACGTATAATTTATTTGCTGTGCCTTTTGCCATGATAGGAAAAGTTGTTCCATTGCTTGCAGCTATTGCAATGTCTTCTTCTTCGCTATTGGTTTTGTTTAACTCGCTTCGTATGAATTCAAAAAAATGACAGTTTTGATTTTTTTAATACCAATAACTTTGGCTTTGGGATTGCTTGGATTATGTTGCTTTTTGTGGAGTTTAAAAACTAAGCAATATGACGATCTGCAAGGTGCGGCGAATAGAATTTTATTTGATGATGTGGAAGAAAAAAGATGATTTTGGGCTTATTGTTTGAACTGAAAAAGTAAATTCAGTTCAAACAATTTCCCGTATGTCGCATTGACATACGGGAAGAGGATCGCCGCAAGGTGGCGCGACTCGTGTTGCGTTTCCTTATCCCGAAAGGGATAAAGGACAACTATTTTGGTTTATTTAAGGGTTATTTTTGTAATTTTGACTCAATAATTAAATAGCCACGATAATCAGTTTGAGCGTAGTTTTTAGTGTTCATAGCGTGATAAATGTCGCTTAAGTTAATCCAAATCCAAGGATTTCTATGAGCTGCAACATCAAGCATTAAAATTGAATCTGAATTTTCGTCATAAGCTGCAACTGGTGAAAAATGTCCACCCATTAAGCCTTTGTAAGAATGGTCGTAGTTTAGAACCAAGAATTCTTTATCAGAATTAACAACTTTTTTTACTAAGTCTCTAAAGTTAGAAAGATTGCTTTCGCTATATTCTTTAACATTCACGAGTTTTGATTTTACGCCGTGAATTTTAAGCATTTTTTGCAATTCATCAATGTCAATTCCACCACCAAAGCTACCATCTTTTTTGGTAATTTTCATTGAGATAGCACGACGATCAAGAATCTTATCGGTTTTTTCATTGAAAAAGTTGGTTTCGTTTATCAAACGATATTGCAAAGGATATTTTTTATCATTGATGCTAATTGGCCATTCTTCAATTACTGGAAAAGCTTTGTGATTTAATTCATAAATTGCCGAAAGCACTGCAGTTGCTGCTCCTTGACCACAAGCTGCTGGATTTATTTGCGGTTTAAAGTGATGAGCTAAACGATAAAAATCACCTTTATATTTAGAGCTTTCAAGCCTGCTTATTCCTTCACTGCTATTCCAATTAACAACAGCAACTTTTTTGCTGTAGGCACTTTCTGGATAAGAATCGTAGTGAAAAGTTAAGCTTTTCGTTATTGTGTCATTTGCTAAAGCAAAGCTAGAACTAGCTACAAACATGCAAGCAAATGCAAGGGATTTATAAGTTTTGAGTTTCATATTTTTTAAAATTAAATTGGTTTGAAGATGTGGAATTTGAAATATCTAGTTAACATTTTTGATTTTCCAAGGTCGCAATTTAATTCAAACTTATCTTTTAATGACAGTTACAATCAAAACAAAATATCTCGGCGATTTAAGAACAACATCGCTTCATTTAAGATCGGGAAGTGAGATTACTACAGATGCTCCAGTTGATAATAACGGAAAAGGAGAAGCATTTTCGCCAACAGATCTTTTGGCAGCATCTTTGGCAAGCTGCATGTTTACAATAATGGGAATTGTTGCTGATAAAAATGGTTTTAAAATTGATGGAACTGAATGTTTAGTAACAAAAATAATGACACAAGTTTTACCACGAAAAATTCAGGAAGTGATTGTTGAGTTTAATTTTCCTTCTAATGATTTTACAAAAGAACAAAAGCAATTGCTACAAGATGCAGCGCATTCTTGCCCTGTTGCTCTTAGTGTTCATCCAGATTTAAAAAAGACAGTAATTTTTAATTTTTAGCAAAAAAATTAAGGTATAAATTTATAGATTATTTGTTGTCTTTTGTAAGAGAAAAACTAGCTTTTAAATGCTACTAATTGGTGGTATATACAAATCTAAAATTTAGTTTATGATGAAACAATTCTTAACAAGGTGTTTTGTTGCTATTATCACTTTATCTATTGTGTCTTGTGCTCAACATGATGAACAACAACCAAAAATTAGAATTGTTGATTTAGATGGAAAGGCACATTCTGTTGTGACCAGAATGCCAGAATTAAATAAAAAGGCGATTGTTTCTCAAGGTGTGATGAATGAACAAACTGCTGTTTTCGAAAATAATTTACCAAATAACTTACCACCGCAACAAAATTTAGTAGCAAAAAATGATGAAGTTCAAACAACTCCAGATTACGGAGTTTTAGCTCAAGAACAAACAAATCAGCAACAGCCAGTTACTCAAACAGAATCTATTTCTGGCGCAGGAAAACAAGTTGCGCCAACAATTGAATATGATCTTTCTAGCCCGGAAGAAGATGTTAAATTATCAAAGGCAGAAAAAAAATCTTCAAAGACACCAGTTGTTTCTTCTGATTCTCAGAATGGTTTATTTGTGCAAGTTGGAGCATTTTCAAATGAAGAAAGTGCCGCAGAAGTTTTGGCTAAAATGAAAAAATTTCATAAAGGTCATATAGAAGTTGTTGATGGAAAAGTTAAATTACATCGTGTTCTTTTGGGGCCATTCAAAAGCAAAAACCAAGCTTTGGCTTTAGTTAAAAAAATAAAAGCTGCAGGTCATGACGCAGTGTTAATGAGAAATAAATAATCAGATGGGATTTTCTTCAAAGTCTTACTTATTAGTTTTTCTTTTAAGGCTTAGATCAATCTCTAGTTTGCTATTTGCTATTTGTTTTTTGACATCTTGTTTTTCAAAAACTTTGCCAAATGTTAACTCTGATTTTGAAAAAAAATATGGTAAAGAAGTTGAGAAAATGAGATTGGAAAGAGCTTCTGATCCATCTGCAAATAGTATTAATGTTAGTCAATCGCCATTTGCTAGCGATTTTATTGCTAAAGATAGCGAATATTATGCTTATGTTGATGTGAATAGGTTTAACGATCGTCCACCAGAAGTTTATTTACCAAATGGAGAAAGTTATGAACTTACGCAAAGATCTGGTCCAGAAAATTCAGTTCCTCCCGATATTTTTGAAATAAGATATAATCTTGGAATTTACTCAGCATTTCGTGTTCTTGGTGCTGAGTTTGATCGTATTAGAATTCCTCCTCAAGATGTTTACGGTGTTAAAACTCCAATGTCTGATAAAGAATATTTGCTTGCTGGAAATAATGCTTTGCAGCGTAGTATTGACAATATTGAAGCTAATAAAAACTCTATCGATATCGAAAATAGCGAAATTATTGTTAGAGAAAGAAAAGCTGCTAGAATAAAAGCCCAAATGAAAAAGAATTTTGGTGACGATGAAGTCAGAATAATCTCTTCAAATCAAAAAGAGAAAAAAGAGTAAATTAATGAGAATTTTTTTTATAATTGCCTACTTAATTGCTGCCTTTTTTATGCCGAGTGCTTTTGCGGCACCAATTAGCCAATCTTTACAAGATGCGCAATTTTATTTTTTAATGGATGCCGATACAAAAGAAGTATTATTGGCAAAAAATTCGGATGTCAGAATTCCACCATCTTCAATGACAAAAATGATGACTGCCTATGTCGTTTTTGATCAAGTAAAAAAAGGTAAAATTAGTTTAGAAAATCAGTGTTTAATTGGAAAAGATGCTTGGCGCAAATCTGGCTCAAGTATGTTTTTAAATTATGGTGATGTTGTTACAATTGATGAGTTGGTAAAAGGGTTACTTGCAATTTCGGGCAATGATGCAGCAATCGCTTTGGCTGAAAGCACAGGAAATGGTATTGAAAATTTTGTGTCGATGATGAATCAAAAGGCGCGCGAAATTGGTTTAAATAACACACATTTTGAAAATCCTCATGGTCTTTATGATCCAAATCACTATATGAGCGTTAGAGATCTTGGTTATCTTGGAGCAAGTATTTATCAAAATATTCCACAATATCTTTCTTATTTTGGAATTTCTGAATTTAACTATCGCAACATCAAGCAATATAATCACAATCCATTAATTTTGCAGAAATATGATGGTGTTATTGGTGGCAAAACAGGCTTTACAAATCAAGGCGGATATGGAGTTACAAACATTGTAAAGCATGATCACAGAACTCTAATTGCAGTGGTTAATAAATCGAAAACTCCAAGGTTACGATCTCAGGCAATTATTGATCTTGTTGACTATGGTTTTGAAAATTACAAAAAAATTGTTTTATTCGAAAAAAATCAAACTGTTGCTCTTTTAGATACATGGCTTGGTGAAAATTCTAAATTGGAGGCAGTAACAAAAGATCAAATTGCTTTTAATTTGCCGCGTGAAAAATCGCTCGATTTAGTGAAAGTAAAAGTAAAATATAAATCACCTCTTTATACCCCAATAAAAAAAGGCGATCATGTTGCAGATCTTTATGTTGAAGTTTTGGGTTATAAAAATTTTCAATATTCTTTATACGCCAAAGAAGAAGTAAAAAAGGGTGGTTATTTTAGTAGAGTACATCAGATTTTAGCTTATAAATTCTCACAATTTTTTAAATAAAATTTAATTCAAATGGACATAAAATTATTGATGCGTCAAGCGCAAGAAATGCAAAAAAAGATGCAGAAAGTGCAAGAAGATTTGGCAAATTCTTCTTATGAAGGAGTTTCTGGAGGTGGTATGGTAAAGGCCACAATTACTGGTGCAGGGATTGCCCAAAAAGTTTCAATTGATGTTTCTTTAATTGAAAAAGATGAAAAAGAAATCCTAGAAGATTTGGTGGTAGCTGCGTTTAACGATGCTAGAAAAAAAGCTGATGAAAGTTCAAATAATTCAATGAAAGCAGCAACAAATGGTATTCCTTTGCCTCCAGGGCTTAAGTTCTAAATTATGAAGATTAAGCTCTGCGGTTTTACAGAAAAAGAAACACTAGAAGTTGCAGTTAAGCAGCAATGTGATTTTGTTGGGTTTGTGTTTTGTAAAAGTTCTGTTCGTTATATTTCTCCAAAAGATGCTAAAGATATTTCTAATATAGTTCCAAAAAATATTGCTAAAGTTGCAGTTGTTGTTGATGCGAGTTTAGATTTCTTGAAAGAAATTATTGCTGAAGTTGCTCCAGATTTTATTCAATTTCATGGATCTGAGAATATTGAGTTTCTGAAAGATTTTAAAATAAATTTTCCAGAAATTGGTATTATTAAAGCTTTCAGAGTAGAGTCTGAGTTAGACATAAAGCAGGCAAAATTTTTTGAAGATGCTGCTGATTATATTTTGTTTGATAGCAAATCTGCTGGAAGCGGAAACAGCTTTGATTGGTCAATTCTAAAAAACTATCACAGTCGCAAAGATTGGTTATTATCTGGTGGAATTAATATTAATAATATTGATGAAGCCTTAAGAGTTACTGGTGCTAGAATGGTGGATATTTCTTCTGGAATTGAAGAGATGAGAGGTAAAAAATCTCCAGATTTAATTGAGCACTTAATGACCAAAATAAGAACAATAAAAATAAATAACTAAATCATGTTGCTAAAGATCAGAAATTTTGTTTTTGGAAATCCACGAGATGTATTTGATAAAAAAACTAGAGAAAGTATTTCTCTAATCGCCTTTTTAGCTTGGGTTGGTCTTGGTGCGGATGGTTTGTCATCTTCTTGTTATGGTCCTGAAGAAGCGTTTCTTGCGCTTGGAACTCATAGCTCTTTGGCATTATATCTTGCGATTGCCACAGCATTAACGGTCTTTATTATTTCTTATGCTTACATTCAAGTAATTGAGCTGTTTCCAAATGGTGGTGGTGGATATCGCGTGGCAACTAGATTGCTTGGAAAATATGCTGGGCTTGTTTCTGGCTCTGCCTTGATAATTGATTATGTTCTTACAATTTCAATTTCAATTGCGAGTGGAATTGATGCAATTTTTAGTTTTGTGCCTAAAGAATATCACGGTGCCAAATTAATATTGGCGATTATCTTTGTTGGCATGCTGGCGATGCTAAATTTGCGGGGCATGAAAGAATCGATAAAATTTCTTTTACCAATTTTTTTAGGTTTTGTTGCTACCCATTTTATTTTAATTATTTATGGAATTGTTGCTCACCATTATGGTTTGCAAGAGCTAGTTCCACAAGCTGTTGCTGAAACAAATGAGTTAAAAAGTTCATTGGGTTGGATATTCTTTTTATCGCTTTTCTTAAAAGCTTTTTCGATGGGTGGTGGTACATATACTGGTCTTGAAGCGGTTTCAAACAATGTAAATACACTTTCTGAACCAAGAGTTAAAACTGCAAAAATCACAATGTTCTTAGTTGCTATTTCTTTAGCTTTCATGGCAGCAGGAATCATACTACTTTATTTGCTGTGGAACGTAACAAAGGTTGACGGTCAAACCCTAAATGCCACAACATTTTATGCCATTACCGAAAGCTGGAACTATGGTGGAATTGAATGGGGGAAATTTATTGTTCCAATTACTCTTCTTTTTGAAGCTGGTCTATTAATTGTTGCGGCAAATTCTGGATTTTTAGCTGGCCCAAATGTGGTTGCAAACATGGCTAGCGATGAGTGGATGCCAAAATCTTTTAGTTCTCTTTCTAGTAGATTGGTGGTGAAAAATGGAATTTTATTTATGGCAATTGCAGCGATTGTTACTTTGCTAATTACTGGTGGTGCTGTACATACATTAGTAATTCTTTATTCAATTAACGTATTTATCACTTTCTCACTTTCCTTACTTGGACTAAGTATTTATTGGTTTCGTAATCGTCGTAGAAAAACTTTGTGGAAAAGAAAACTCATCATTTCAGTTATTGGCTTTATTTTATGCTTTGGAATTTTGATGGTCACAATTTTTGAAAAATTCTATGAAGGTGGTTGGATGACGCTTCTAATCACATCATTATTTATTGCGATTGGCTTGTGGGTAAAATCAAAATATCGTCAACTTAAAATGCGTCTTACTCAAAAAGAGATGGAGTTTTATGGTTATGACGATATTGCACCAAGTCCAGATTCAATGATTAACTCTGATAAATCAGCTCCAACTGCAGCAATTATTGTGGATCAAACTTTTGGTAGCGGAATGAATTGTTTGCTTGAAATCAAAAAACTTTTCCCTGGAATTTTTAAAAACTTTATTTTTGTAACAGTAGGAGAGGTTGATTCTAACACTTTTCGTGAAGAAAGAAGATGGCGTGAAATGCGCAGAAAAACAAAAGTTACTCTACATAAATATCGTAACTACTGTCATGCCAATGGTCGTTTTGCTAAGTCGTATGTTGGTTATAGCACCGATATTGTAGAAAAGTTAACTCAACTTACAGATCGAGTAGCAAAGGATTATCCAAACACAATATTTTTTGGCACAAAATTTATTTTTGATAATGAAAATATCTTAACACAAATTCTCTATAACCACGTTCCTTATATCATGCAAAGAAGAATGCATGTGAAAGGTTTAAACATGGTAATTTTGCCGATGAAAATTTAGTCATAAAATGGCAAAAATAAAAATAGCAATTATTGGTGCTGGAATTTCAGGAGTGATTTTAGGACAACAATTACAAAAAATTGCTGAAGTAAAAATTTTTGAAAAGTCACGTGGTGTTGGTGGGCGTATGTCAACACGCTATTTTGAACAATTTTCTTTTGATCACGGTGCGCAATATTTTACAGCACGAAATGAAAATTTTTTAAATTTTCTTCAACCTTTTATTGCTGCGGGTGATGTTTTGCCTTGGGTTGGAAAGGTAATAAATATTCAAAAAGATGGTCAATTTATTGCAAATACGTTTTTAGAAAATCGTTTAGTAGCAGCACCAAACATGAATAGTTTGTGTAAAAAATTAGCAGCTAATCTTGATGTTTTATGTGGCGTTGAAGTTGCTCCTTTAGAAGTTAAAAAAGAAAATCTTTGGTATTTACAAGATAAAAATGGTAATGATTTAGGAAGTTTTGATTTTGTGATTTCTACTGCGCCGCCAGCACAAACAAAAAATCTTTTTAAAGATAAATTTATAATCAATGAAACCATAATGCAGCCTTGCTATGCTTTGATGCTTGGCTTTAATTATCAATGGCAACATGATTGGGTTTTTGCTCAAGTTGAGCAAAATTCAATTCAATCAATTTCTGTTAATTCAAGTAAACCAAAAAGAAATTCTGACGTAACTTCTTTGGTAATTCATAGTTCTAATTTATGGGCGTTAGAAAATATCGAGCGCAATCAAGATGAGGTTCAAGAAATTCTATCAAAAAATTTTACTGATTTAACACAAATAAATTATCAAGATGCAGCCTATAAATCACTGCATAGATGGCGATATGCCTTAGCTAATAAATCTATTGATAAAATATTTTTTAACGAAAAAGAAAGTTTGGCAGCAACTAGCGATTGGACATCGCAAGCACGGATTGAAGATGTTTGGCTTTCAGCAATGAATTTGGCTGAAAATTTTTTTTAAAGAAAATGAACAAGATGACCAAGAGCAGATCTGTAAGCAAGCAAACAACGCTCGCGTGCTAGCTTGTGATCAACAATTGGTTTTGGATAATCTTTGCTGTCAAATTCTGGAACCCATTTTTTGATATATTCTAAATTGGCATCAAATTTTTCAGTTTGGCTTTGTGGGTTAAAAATACGAAAATAAGGAACTGCATCGCATCCAGAACCAGAAGCCCATTGCCAACCTCCAACATTGCTTGCCATGTCGTAATCAAGAAGTTTGCTAGCAAAATATTTTTCGCCTAAACGCCAATCAATAAGCAAATGTTTGGTTAAAAAACTGGCAACAATCATGCGCACACGATTATGCATAAAACCAGTTTGGTTAAGCTCGCGCATTCCAGCATCAACAATTGGATAGCCTGTTTTTCCTTCGCACCATTTTTTAAAATCTTCTTCATCGTTAAGCCAATTTATTTGGTCATATTGTGGTTTAAATGATGAATTTGCAGAGTGCGGAAAATGAAATAAAATCATCTGATAAAAATCGCGCCAGATTAACTCATTTAGCCATTTTTCGCTGAGAATAATTGCCACTGAAGCTAACTGGCGAATGCTGATTGTGCCAAAACGCAAGTGTAAGCTTAAACGACTTGTGGCATTTAAAGCAGGGAAATCGCGTTTTTGTTCATATTCTTCAAGAATTTTAGCACGAATATCGCGTGAAGGAAAATCGAATTTAAAATCTTCAAAACCAATTTCAGCAAGGCTTGGTAAGTTGAAAGAGTTTGTTTGGTAAAAATTCTCAAAATATTTTTCTGTTGGATAAGCTCTAAGATAAAAATCATTTATCTTAGTTTTCCACTTGCGGCTGTAAGGTGTAAAAATGCTGTAAGGTTTTTTATCATCTTTAACAATTTCGTTTTTTTCAAAAATTACCTGATCTTTCGCGCCTTTAAATTCGATATTTTTCTTTTCTAAAAAATCAAAAATTTCACGATCACGATTTTGTGCATAAGGTTCGTAATCACGATTGGCGTAAACTTCTTTAATGTTAAATTTTTTTGTTAGTTCACTAAAAGCTTGTTTTGGCTTGCCATAAAAAACCCATAAAGAAGATCCGAGTTTTTCTAATTCTGTTTTTAAGCGCGTAATTTCTTGGTGAATAAATAAAACTCTCGCATCTTTTTTTTCTTCTAGGCAATCAAGAATTTCAGAATCAAAAATAAAAATTGGCAAAACTTTAAAGCCAGATTTCAAAGCCATCCACAAAGCAGCATTATCTTCTAAACGCAAATCACGACGAAACCAAAAAATAGAAATATTTTTACTCATTTTTTCCTAATAATTTTTTTGTTACTTGTGGAAATGATCCGCGCTCATCAAGCCAAATATCAATAAATAAACGGGCGAATTTAAGATTAGAAATTTGTCCGATTAGTTGATTATTGTGATAAATCTCAACTCCTTTTTGTGGAATAAAAACAGCAACTTTCTCATCGCCTTTTTTTATGTCAGAAAAAATTTCCAAAAGTTTTTGATAATAATTTTTTTGCTCAGAAGCACTTAAAATATGGTTTCTGCTAATTTCTTTAATTGATCTTTTGGCTAATTCTTCTTTAGAAAAATTCATGTTATAACTGATGTGAATCGCAAATTTTGCATCATAAGAAAATTTTGGTTTTTCACACCAAAGATTTATGTCATAAACTTTTAAACCAAAATATTTTAACTCAGATTTTCCAATTAAATTATCGGATTTAAAATTTTTTAAAACTGGCAATGGAGCTTCTAAGGCAAAGGCTTTTGAGACAAAAAATATTAAAAATAAAACAATTAAAGTTTTTGCCATTATTAAATTTTTTGAAATTCAAATTGAACAACATCAGTTCTTTTTGCGGCAAATCCAGCGATGCAATAACATAAATAAAATTGCCATTTGCGTATGAATTTTTCGTCAAATCCTAAAGCTTTGATTTGGTCTTTTTTTTGTGTAAAGTTTTTTAGCCAGATTTCTAAAGTTTTAGCATAATCAAAACCAAATTCTTTTTGGCTTTTAAGAAGCAAACCATGCTTTTTGGCTATTTGTAAAACTGCAGTTTTTGAAGGTAAAATTCCACCCGGAAAAATGTGTTTTTGAATAAAATCAACACGATTCACATAATCTTTAAAAACCTGCTCATCAATAGTTATGATTTGTAAAATTGCTTTGCCATTTTGGTTTAAAGATGCGCTGACTAATTCAAAATATTTGTTCCAATATTCTTGTCCAACTGCTTCAAACATCTCAATTGAAACCACATTGTCATAAAGAGATTTTTCGTCGCGATAATCTTGTAACTTAATTTTTACCAAATTTTCTAATTCATGATTTTTTATTCTGTTTTCAGCAAAGGCTTTTTGTTTTGGTGAAATTGTTAAACAAGTAACTTCAAAATTTGCTTGTGCCGCTTTTTCTGCAAATCCTCCCCAACCACAGCCAATTTCTAAAACTGTTTTTTTGGAAAGTTTTGATAATATATTTTGATATTTTTGTTCTTGTGCTTGGGCAAGTGAAATGTCTTTTTCATCAAAAATTGCACTTGAATAAGTCATAGTTTCATCAAGCCATAATTGATAAAATTCATTTCCTAAATCATAATGAGCTTGAATGTTTTTTTTGCTGCCGCGTTTGGTGTTTTTAGCAAAGAAGCTTTGTATATATAAAAAAAATGCACGCAATTTTCGGGCATGAAAAAAATTCTCTAAAGTATGAGAATTTATGGTTAAAAATGTTAACAAAGCAGTGAGATCAGAACTTTCCCAATCTCCATCAATATAGCTTTCACCAAAAGCAACATCGCCACCTGTAATTACCAAATCAATTAAAGCAGAATTTTTGATAATAATATCTGCCTTAGGTCCAACTTGAGAGCCACAAAAGTTTTTAACTTCACCATCAGCAAGAGTTATTTTTAAAGAGCCAAAAGAAATATTTTCTAAGGCTTGCCACAGAAATTGATAATTTTTACTCATTGTTAAAAGTGATTTTGTGCGATTTTTTTAATGGTTTTGAAATATATTTAATTTTTTTGGATAAGATTTTTAGTGCTTGCCAGTGAATTAAAATAATAACTTTGAACGTCATTAGTGGAAATAAGAAAAAACACTTTAAGAGATTGCTATCATTGAGTTTATGCTGGGTGCAAATAACAGAAGTAAGTAAATTTTCCTTATCGTCATCTGCTAAATAATTAATCCAAACAGCAATTTTTTTATCATTAAAAACAAAACGAAATTTATACTTTCCTTCAGTTTTAAAAAATGGTGAAACGTGAAATTCTTTATGGGCTTTAAACCATTGATTTTCATCAATTTGTGAGTGATCAAAGTTGTAAATTAGGTAATTATGATTTTCGCCAAATGTATTATTTACCTCAGATAAAACGGCGATTAATTTTTCTTTTTCATCAAAGCAAAACCAAAAACTAACGGGGTTAAAAACATATCCTAAAACTCTTGGATGCGTCATCAAATAAATTTTCTTAACTTTAGAATTAAGATTTCTTTGATCCAAAATTTCACGAATCCAAATTTCAAGATTTGATCCATCACGATTTCCATGATCAGAATTATAAAATGAAAATAAGTTGAAGCGATTAATTGATAAGAATTTTGAGGTAATTTTATCAGTTTTTGCGATGTCAAAACATAGATAAAAAATCTGATAAACAAATTGATTGATGCGTGGTCTCAGACGTTTATGCATCACAATTGCTTGGCATAAAAATCCAAAATTTATTTCTGCCATGGTGCAAAAACTCCAAATTTATTTACAACATTTAGAGCTGAAGAAATGCCATCTTCATGAAAACCGTATTTTTGATAGGCACCACAAAAATAAATATTATCTAAACCTTGAATCTCATTAATTCTACTTTGAGCTGAAACTGCAAAACTATCAAAAATTGGATGTTCATAATTAAATTTTGCAAAAATTTTGTCTTCAGCAATTTTTTGATTAGGATTTAGTGTCACAAAAAGCGGATAATTGGCATCAATATTTTGCAGATTATTCATCCAATAAGTAATAGAAATTTTATCTTCAGAATCGGATTTATTTTTACTATAAACCCAACTTGCCCAAGCTTTCTTACTATTGGGCATTAAAGATGAATCAGAGTGTAAAACTGCTAAATTTGGCTGATATTTAAAATTGCCAAGAATTTCTTTTTCTAAAGAAGTTGGATTTTGTAAAATTGACAAAACTTGATCACCGTGAGTTGCAAAAATCACATAATCAAATTCTTCTTCAATTTGTTGTGATTTTACTAAAACTTTATCACCAAGCCTTTTAACAGAAGTAGCAGCATTATTTATTAAAAATTTTTCCGCGCCAACTTTAGCGATTATTTTTTTAACATATTCTTTTGATCCACCAGAAACGCTAAACCATTGAGGTTGATTGGCAACGCTCAAAAGCCCATGATTTTTAAAAAAACGTACAAAACTTTGCGCTGGATAAGAAAGCATAGTTTCAAGTGGGCAGCTCCAAATAGCACCCGACATTGGTAATAAATAATATTGGCGAAAATAATCTTTAACACCCAAGTCATCGAGCAAATTTTTTAAGCTGTAATTACTATCAAAACTGCGCTGTAAAATATTTTCGGCTTCTTTATTGAAGAGCAAAATATCGCGCAACATTCTTAAAAATTGTGGATTAAAAATATTTTTAAATTGCGCAAAAACAGTGCCAATATTGGTTCCAGCATATTCTATTTTGCCATTATCAACTTTAATGGCAAAAGACATATTACTTTTTTCATAAGCAACATCAAGCAGATGAAAAAACGGAGTAAGATTAGGGTAGGTTTGGTGATTAAAAACAATGAAGCCAGTATCAACGGCAATTTTTTTGCCAGAATAGTTAATATCAACAGTGTTTGAATGTCCGCCGATATAGTTATTTTTTTCAAAAATTTTAACCGCAAAATTTTTACTTAAAAAATAAGCTGCAGAAAGACCAGAAATTCCCGAGCCAATAATGGCAATCTTTTTATCAAATTTCATAACTTAGAAATCATTTTATTAGTGATTTTTAGAAAAAGAAAATTTGGTAAAATGCGCAGAATTTTTAAAAAATAGGTAAATATTTTAGGAAAATGAATTTCAAATTTTTTGGCTTGTAAACCATTAAATATTCTGTTTGCAGCATTCTTTGGACTGATAATAAAAGGCATAAAAAAAGGATTCTTTTCAGTCAAACGTGTTCTGACAAAACCGGGGTTAATAACAGAAAGATCAATATTTTTTTGCTTTAATTCGGAATAAATTCCTTCACATAAGTTAATTAATCCTGCTTTTGAAGCACCATAAGCAAAAGAATTTGGTAAGCCTCGATAACCAGCAACTGAAGCGATAAAGGCAATATGTCCAAATTTTTGTTCTGTCATTTGTGGTAAAATAACATGCAGCAAATTAAACGCTCCGCCAAGATTAACATTAATAGTTTCTTGTGCTTTTTCTAAATCAAAATCAATGGCTTTGCTTGGTTCATAAAGAGCGGAAGCAAAAATTACCAAATCAATTTTTTGAAATTTCTCAATTATTTCTGCGCAAGATTTTTTTAAAGAATGAACATCACAAACATCAACTTTGCTAACTAAAATTTGATTAGTTGTGGCTGGATTTTTGTCTAAAATTTCATGACGAATATTTTCGAGTTTTTCTAAACTTCGTGCTGAAATCATCAGATCAAAATCTTGTTCAAAATATTTTAAAACTAAGGCTTCACCAATTCCATGACTAGCACCAATAATCCAGCAGGTTTTTTTGGTCATAATTTTTTGAATGAGATTGTCAAAGTGCCAACGTTAAAACCAAACTTGGTCATTTTTGAAACGTTAATTGCGGTTTTTTCATCAACTAAATAAATCCAATCAACCAAATTTATGTCATATTTTTTGCCATCAACATCAATTGTTAAAACATAATCCATTTTAAAGGCATTGCCATATTGCTGACCTTTGGCAATTCCAACGGTATCATGAGCTTTGGCGGTGAAATTATGATCATCAGAAAAATTAATTTCCCAAGTTCGTTGATCTTTTTTTCCATCAGAAAAAGTAAAATGCTCTTCTAATTTTCCAGAATTTCCTTGCCAATTTCCTGTCATAGTGACGTAAAAACTTTTGATCATTTTTCCACTACGATCTTGTAAAATTCCGTGAGCTTCAAGTTTGCCGTTTAAATATTGGCGAATATCCATTTTTGGTGAATTGGCTTGATAAATTTTAGGATCAATTGATGAGCAACCAAATAAAAAGCTAAGTGACATAAGAATAAAAAGTTTATTAATTTTCATATTTTTGAAATTTAGTAAGAAGATATATTACAATCAGTTTTAAAATGCAGGGTAGTAAAGCATAAAAAAACCTAATATGATCTAAGTTTGAAATTGCCGAATTTCCAGGTTGATAGTTCAAAAAACCTAAAATTATTAAACTTCCTGAAGCGGCGATCATCAAGGCAATTTTACTTAAAAAATTCCATAGAGAAAAATAAGTTGTTGCCATTGCTGAATTTTTTGCAGTTATTTTTGATAAAATTGTTGGAACGGCAATTAAATCAGAGCCAAGAAAAATACCGCTTAACAAGCAAACTAAATAAAAATAATTAGAATTTTGAGAGCTTAAAAAATAAGCAAATATGAAGGTAAAAACCGAACCCAAAATTGAAATTTTCCATGATTTAACAATGCCAATTTTGTTAAATAAGTAACGCCATAAAAAAATAAAACAGCAGGCAGAAATAAAGTAAGTAGAAAGAAACCAAGGAGTTTGTGAGTTGGCTTTTAGAACTTCGCTAACATAAAAATTTAAGTTAGCAGCAGGAAGAGCTACTGCTATTGAGTTGATGAAAAAAATTAATAAAAAACTCAGAAATTTTTTATCCGCAAAAATTAAACTAAAATTAAAAGTTATTTTTGGTGATTTTGGATTGCGAAATTGATTTGGTAAAAAAACTAATCCAATCAATGTCAGAATAATAAAAATTAAGCTTAAGAAAAAATAATTATCGGTTATTTTTCCTAAAGTTTTGGCGATGATTTCAGGAAGTGTAAAAGCAAAAATCATGCCAATTAGTCCAAAAAACTCTTTGGCAGAATTCAGAGAAATGCGCTGCTCATCTTTTTCTGCCGACAATGCAATAGCGGTTTCAAAGTTGATGATTACAAAATTAAAACAAAAGTAAGTTAAGGTGAGAGCAAGAAAGAACCATAAAATTGCAAAGTTTTTGCTAAGATAATCTGGTGGGTTAAAGATTAGAAAAAACCCCAAACAAAGCAAAGATGCAAAAAAGGAAATAAGTTTTTTACGAGAGATTTTTTTACTACATAAAAAATCAGAATAACGTCCAATCAGTGGATCTTGAATCGCATCAAAAACTCGGATTATTGCTAATAAAAATCCAATTAAAACAAGGCTTAATTGAAATTTTTGTGAGTAAAATGCAGCAATATTTAAGTAAATTGGAATTCCAACAAATGACAAAGGTAAAGCCAGAAATGTTGTTAGAAAAATTTCTGATTTTTTCATTTTGAAAGAAAAATCGCCAAATTATAATCGGCAAGAGCATTGTGAAAATCTTTAAAGATGTCGATTAATTCTGCTTTTGTAGCTGCCATGTCTTGTTCACGTATATTTACCAAAAAGAAATTGCTGGCACCGTGTTTAAATTTTTCTAATTCAGCTTTTTGAAGTGTTTCTGCTAGTTTTGCTTCTTGTTCAATTAAAGAATAGGTTTCAGAAATTGTTGAGGCTTTGATTAAAATTTGTTCAATTTCAACTTTGATTTTGTCTTCTAATAAAGTTTTTTCATAGTTGATTGCGCTGATTTTGGATTGCGCAGAAGAAATTTTTCCTTTCGCTTCTCTTTGTTGCAAAGGTAAAGAAAATTTTAAATTAGCAAAATTTTCAGATTGTGCTTTTGAGGGCAAGCCAGTTCCATGATCTTTTGAGACTCCAAATTCAACATCAAGTTCAGGCTGTAGAAGATTTTTAGCATATTTTAATTCGTTTTTTTGCTTTTCAGATTCAAGGTTAATTAATCTAATTTCAGGTCTTCTTAATAAAGCTTCTTCTTTGGCTTTTGTAATTTCGTAATCCTGCGGAATTGAAGATAGTTTAAGATCAATATGAGGTAATTTTTCTAAATCTGCTTTTTTAGGATTGCCGTTTTCATCGCGCCAAAATAGTGACAAATAAAGTGTGCTAACTTCAAATTCTTGACGAATTTTTGCCAAAGCTGCTTTTCTTTTGAGAAGGTTTTTTAAGTTCTCAGCAACTATAATTTGAGCAACATCGCCTTTTTGTGATTTAACTTCTAATTGTTTTTGTCGGTTATTTGCAAGTTCGTAAAGCTCTTCATAAATTTGCAAAATTTTTCCTGCCGCAAACCAATGCCAATAAGCTTTGGTTGAGTCGCGTGCAATTTGCATTTTAATATTTTCAAGTTCGATTTTTGCTTCTTCCACACCAAGATTTCCCAAAATAACGGAAAGTCGATTCTGATCAATATCACGATTTTTCAGCAAAGAAAATTTTGTTCCAACGCGAAATTCTCCACGATTATTTGTTATTGATCCGCCTTCATAACTAGGAAAACTGCCATATGATTTGCGATATCCGCCGTAAACTTTACTTCCAAAAGTGCCAAGATTTTTCTCAATTTCAGTGTCGTAGGTTTTTCCGTCATAAAAACCTCTGCTTCTATCGGTGTAATCTTGTTTTAGCCTGATATCAAAAACGCCTTTTGCAGCTAATATATTTGCTTCTGCGGCACGAATTTTATCTTGGTTAGCAAAAATTTGTGGATAGTTTTTAACCGCAGATTCAACAACTTCTTTCAAGGTAAGTTCTGCTGTTTTTTGTGAATTGGCAAAGCTGTTTGGTGCAAACAAAAATAAACCAATCAGAGCTAAGAAAATAATTTTCATTTTTGTTCTTCTGATTTTGTCTGTAAAAAAGTTTGTTTGTCGAAATCGGGCGGAAAGTTATTTATTTGTCGCCAAACTTCATAACCAAGTTGAACATTATTAAGCAAAACCCACCCATAAACCTTTGTTCCATGGCGTAAAAATTTTTGATCTGGCCAATTTTCATCAGCGGGTTTTTTTATAATAACACGAAATTTTCCATTTTCAGAAATTGAAGAATCAATTGCTGTTACAACTCCACCAAATGTTCCAATTGCTAAAGATGGCCAGCCGCTAAATTGAATTACTGGCCAACCTTCAAATTGAAGACGAACTTTTCTTCCCTCATAAATTAAAGGAATGTCATTGCTATTAACATAAAGTTCAATTGCAGGATCAGTAAGATCTGGAGCAAAAGTAGCAATTTTGTCTCCAGATTTAACCATTGTGGCATTGTCGCCAGCAACTACACGCAAAATTACACCATCTTTTGGTGCGTAAATTATTTGATTTTCTTGTCGTGAAAGTTTGGTTTCAGTTTCTGCTAATTCTGAGGCTGCAGTTTCTTTTGCCGCTAAAAGTTTTTTATATTCAATTTTTGCTTCTTCATAATCACGACGTGAGCTTAGACCTTTTAAAAAAAGTTCATTTTGTCTTTCATAATTAATTTTTCCTGTATCAGAAGCAATTTGTGCAACTTGTAGCTTTCTTTTTTTTGCATCTCTTTCAGTTCTAATTCGTTCAAGAATTTGTGGGTCATTATCAACAATTTCGGCAAGAATATCGTTTTGTTTTACTTTGCTTCCATCGCGTACATGCCATTTTTTAATTCTACCGCTAATTGGTGTGCTTATTTCTTGAGCGCGATCATTAGGATCGTTGGCAATAACATTTCCTATGCCTTTTGAGGTTTGTTGCCAAGGTGTTAATACTAAAATAGAAATTAACAAAATAAGTGCTGCCAAAATTACTTTTTTAAAAGCGATAATTGGGTTTGGTAATTTTATTTTGTTAAGATTGGTAAATGATTCTAAATCTTTTTTCATCTTTCACCTCTTTGAATGCAGCTAGTAAAATCTTCTAAATTTTTTAGTTCACGGCTAAAAGTTTTTTCAACAAAAAGTTTTTTATCAAAAATCTCAAGCTTGTCAAAGCGATGCGAAAAATAAATGAAAGTGGCTTGTTCTTCTTTGGTTAAATGTAGTAAAACTTGTTTACGAATTTTTGGCTCAAGCATGTCTAGCACTTCATCAGCAATAATAATTTGTGGTTTGTGAATTAATGCACGTGCAACTTTTAATAAGATTTTTTCTGATTCTGAAAACGGCCAACCAGACGGAATAATGCGCAAATCTAAACCTTCTTTTGTTGATAAAACTGAATCAGAAAGACCAATTTTTTGTAAAATAACCATCACGCAATTATCGTGAATATTGCTGTTATTGAAAGTTAAATATTCTCTTAAGGTTCCTTCAATTAGCGGAGAATTATTAATTAAAGCAATGCGTGATCTTAACTCGTGTTTTTCAACTTCGTTAATGTCGATTTCATTTAAAAATAAAGTTCCAGAAAGAGGATTTCTAAAGCCAAGCAATAATTCGATAATTATTTTTTTGGTTGAATAGCCATTGGTTAAAATCAGGTAATTTTTGGTTTGTTTAAACTCTAAATTAATTTCATATTCACTGTCTAAATAACGATAAAAAACCTTATCAAATTTAATTTTTTCAATTTGTTTTGGTAGATTTTGACCAGAGGTTTTTTCGTGGGGAATATTTTGAAATTGTGCTAATTTTTCGGTTGCGGAGATTAAATCATAAAAACTTTCAAAGTCTCTTCCCAAGTTTGAGATATTATAAAGTATAGTTGAAATCACCAACTCTGAGGCAACTAATTGACCTAAACTTAATTGATTTTTTAAAACTAACCATCCACCCAAAACCAGAAGTAAAGCAGTTGAAACTGCATATAAAACAAAAAGCAGTGAAACTTGCGAGAACAGATTTTTAAAATGTATTTTTCGTTCTTGTAAATAAAGGCCAGTAAGAAAATCAATTTTATATTTTGCATATTCGCGGCCTTCTTGAGATTTAAAAATTATGTGATTTCGGGCAATATCTTCAAGCCAACCAACAAGATCATATTTTCTTCTGCTTTCAATAAAAGAATGAGCAACTGCTTGCGGTGAAAATATTTTCCAAATTAAAAAAAGTGCGAGTGGAATTCCTAAACTAAAAATCAAAAAAAATGGATGATAACAAGCAATTAAGACCATACCAGCAATTGAGTACAAAAGCGTGGTAAAAGTTTTACTAAAAAGTTTGGGAATGGTTTTTTGAATAGTGATTGTTTCAAAAAAACGATTTACCATTTCAGTTTGATTGGCTTCTTCAAAAGTTTTATGTTCGGCGTTAAGAAGCGACATTCCAACCTCATAACTCATTCTGGCAAAAAATCTTCTTTGAAAAATCTCACCAGCAATAAACTGAAAAACACTTACCAAACCATAAAGCAAAACCAATAAAAGCAAAATACTACCAAGAACTAAAATTGGTTGCAGCATTGCAGTAAAAGCAACCGAGTTAATTAGAAGTTGTACTGAAATTGGTGCTGCAAGAGCTAAAATACTGATGGCAATACCATAAACCATCATTGTTAAAAATAGAGGCTTGTCGGCAGCAAGAATTTGTTTTAAAAATCTTATATAATCTGGATTAGACAGATCGTTGCTAAAGGGTTTGTATAATTTCTTTTCAAGATGGTTTTTGTCATATTGCATAAGATTTTATCTATAATTTTTATTACAATTCACCACTGAGATTTTGGGTTTGATCTACAATCCTCTGTTAAAAATAAGAGGATTGTAGATTGATATTATTTCTAATTTGTGACTTATTTTTTTAAATCAAAACGATCTGCGTTCATAACTTTTGTCCATGCTTTTATAAAATCGTGAACAAATTTTTCCTTAGCGTCATTGCTGGCATAAACTTCAGAAATAGCGCGTAATTCAGAGCTTGAGCCAAACATTAAATCAACTGGGCTTGCTTGCCATTTTACTTCACCAGTTTTGCGATTTAGTCCTTCAAACATTCCTTGGGATTTTTCTGATTTTTTCCACTCAAAAGACATATCAAGCAAATTCACGAAGAAGTCATTGGTTAATTTGCCATAATTATTGGTTAAAACTCCAACTTTAGAAGCATCATAATTTGCACCTAAAACTCGCAAACCGCCAACTAAAACAGTCATTTCAGGAACAGTTAAGTTTAGCATATAAGCACGATCAATCATGGCATTTACAGGAGAAATTTCTTCTGCGCTAGAGTAGAAATTTCTAAAGCCATCAGCTTTTGGTTCAAGAACAGCAAAAGAATTAATGTCAGTTTGTTCTTGAGTTGCATCAACTCGACCTGCAACAAATGGAACTTTAACATTTACACCAGCTTCTTTAGCGGCTTTTTCAATTGCTGTTGATCCAGCAAGAACAATCACATCAGCTAAAGAAACTTGCTTTTTGTCTCCTAAAGATTGGTTAAAGTCTTTTTGAATTTTTTCTAAAACTCCTAAAACTTTTACCAACTCTTGTGGATTATTTGCTTCCCAATTTTTTTGTGGTTCTAAACGAATTCTGGCACCATTTGCACCGCCACGCATATCAGTTTGACGATAAGTTGCAGCAGAAGCCCAAGCAGTTCTTACCAATTGAGCATTAGTTAATTTTGATTGAGAAATTTTTTCTTTAAGTTTGGCAATATCCGTATTGTCAATTTTTTGGTAAGTAGCTTTTGGTAATGGATCTTGCCAAATTAAAACTTCTTTTGGTGAATCCTTACCAACATAACGTGAATTTGGACCCATATCACGATGAGTTAATTTAAACCAAGCTTTTGCAAAAGCTTTTTCAAACTCTTTTGGATTTTCTAAAAAGCGTTTTGAGATTTCACGATACTTTGGATCTTCTTTAAGCGACAAATCGGTTGTAAGCATAATTGGCGCATGTTTTTTTGAAGAATCATGTGCATCAGGCACAGTATTTTCTGCTTGGTTTTTTTCAGGAACCCACTGAATTGCACCAGCAGGACTTCTGGTTTGAACCCAGTTATAAGCAAATAAAGTTTTTAAATAACCCATTGTCCATTTGGTTGGGTTAGCATTCCAAGCACCTTCTAGGCCGCTAGTTATAGTATCAACACCTTTGCCAGAGCCGCATTTATTGTGCCAGCCAAAACCTTGAGCTTCAAGCCCGCTTGCTGCTGGATCAACTCCAACGCATTTATCAACTTTATGTGCGCCGTGCGCTTTGCCAAATGTGTGTCCACCAGCAATTAAGGCAACGGTTTCTTCATCATTCATTGCCATGTTATTGAATGTTTCACGAATTTGTGTTGCAGCTGAAATTGGGTCGCCATTTCCATTTGGTCCTTCAGGATTTACATAAATTAAACCCATGGTTGTGGCACCGAGTTTTTTATTTAATTTGCCGTTTTTATCAAAACGATCACTTGCCATAAATCGGTTTTCTGGTCCCCAATAAACCAAGTCTGGTTCAAATTCATCAACTCTTCCACCAGCAAATCCTACTGTGTTAAAGCCCATGGATTCGAGTGCAACATTGCCTGATAAAACCATCAAATCAGCCCAAGAAACTTGTTTGCCATATTTTTGTTTAACTGGCCAAAGTAAACGTCGTGCTTTGTCCAAACTAGCATTGTCTGGCCAACTATTAAGAGGTTCAAAACGTTGTTGTCCGCCGCCAGCACCACCACGACCATCAGCTGTTCTGTAAGTTCCTGCACTGTGCCAAGCCATACGAATAAAGAAGGGTGCATAAGTTTTATAATCAGCAGGCCACCAATCTTGCGAAGTGGTCATAACTTTTTTGATGTCTGCTTTTAAAGCATCAATATCAACTTTTTCAAATTCTTTAGCATAATTAAAATTGCTGCCATAAGGGTTTGACTCAATAGATTGAGCGCGCAGCGGAGACAAATTGATTTTATTTGGCCACCAAAATTCATTTGATTTTGCTTCAAAAGATATTTGTTTTGATGTGTTTTCTTTATGCCAAGAGCAGCCACTGATAGCAAGTGATGTAATCACAAGAAGTTTATTTATTTTCATAAGATTTATTTATGATTGATAAGAATAATTAGAATTTTCGAAAACCAAATTTCTTACATAATAACGATAAGTAAAATATAAAATAATTATTATTCTGATAAGTTATACTTAACATAAAAAAACATAATCACTATGAAAAAACCAATTTTTATTATTCTGTTTTGTTTAGCATTTTCTGCTTCTGCTGCTGATTTTTTAGCAATTCAATTGGCGAATATTTATAACGATAAAATTGATGTATCCCAATATTTTGTAAGTGAAAAATTGGACGGAGTTCGTGCTTATTGGAATGGTTCAGAGTTAGTTTCAAAACAAGGAAATAAAATCAATGCGCCACAATGGTTTATAAAAAATCTTCCTAAAAAACATATTGAAGGTGAGCTATGGATTGGGCGTGGTAAATTTGAAGAAGTTGTATCTACAGTAAAAAAAGAAATTCCTAATGATGAAGAATGGCAAAAAGTTAATTTTATGTTATTTGATGCACCCAAGCATCAAGGCATTTTTAAACAACGTTTAGAGTTTTTAGAAGAGATTGTTGCCAAAGCAAAATTGCCTTATTTGCAAGTGATTAAGCAAGAAAAAATTCTAAGTAAAAAAGAGCTCAAAAAAATGTTGAGTGAAGTTATAAAAAAAGGTGGTGAAGGTTTGATGTTACATAAAATTGACGCGCTTTATATTGCCAAAAGAAATGATGATTTGCTCAAGCTAAAAACTTATGAAGATGAAGAAGCTGTAATAATAAAACATTTTGAAGGGAAGGGTAAGTTTCAGGGAATCATGGGCGCAGTTTTAGTAAAAAACGAATATGGAATTATTTTTAAAATTGGTAGTGGCTTTTCATTGCAAGATAGAAAAAATCCGCCACCAATTGGTGCAGTAATTACTTATAAATTTTATGGCAAAACTAAAGAAGGAAAGCCAAGATTTGCCAGTTTTTTGCGTCAAAGAAAAGATTTTCTTCAATAATTTATAAATAAAAATCATGTCTTTAATCATTGGAATCATTGGCAGTGCTTTGTGTGTAATAGCTTTAGCCCTAACTTTGCAAAATGGAAAATTTGGTGAATCAACAAATTACAAGTTACTAAATTTTTTTGGTGGAAGTTGTTTATTTTATTATGCCATAGTTACTCACAGCCCACCATTTATAATTCTTGAAGGAATTTGGTGTTTACTGCCGCTTATCTCGCTATTAAAAAAATTTAAGAAATGAATCTTTCAACTCCGCTAACAACAATAGGATTATTATTGGTCTCTAATATTTTTATGACTTTTGCTTGGTATGGTCATTTAAAGTTCAAAAGTTCAACAATTTATATTGTGATTTTAGTTAGTTGGTTAATCGCTTTTTTTGAATATTGTTTTCAGGTTCCAGCCAATCGAATTGGTCACGGTTATTTTTCAGCCGCTGAGTTAAAAACCATTCAAGAAGTAATCACGCTTTTAGTTTTTGCAGTTTTTTCAATTTTTTATCTTAACGAACCATTAAGCTGGAATCACATTGCTGGCTTTGCTTTAATTACTCTTGGTGCATTTTTTATTTTTCATAAATTCTGATCTGAGTAAAACCGTTTCTGTTGTACCGTTTGCTTTAAGGGGTGCAATTTTGCTTAAGAAAATCTTGAAGATTTAATTTCTGATTTTTTGGAATCTACTGCTGTAGTTTTAGATGGTGATGGATTAGGAGTTTTATTTAATGATTGGAAAGACTGAAAAATGCTGTTATTAGTTTGTCCATGATGTTCAACATTATTGTTTTTAACTTTTGTGATAAGTCCGTTTTTTTCTTCAGTTGGTCTTTCAATTACAAGAGCATTAGCCTTTTGACCATATAAAACATCTATCTTGCCTGTGATATCATTACAAACATAAATAACTTGCCTTGCTTTTCCTTCTGCAGTTTCAAGATCAGTGTAATCAGGATCAGCCCAAACAAATATTGTTTCATTGGTTTTGGAATTTTTTGTTTGTGATTTTAAAATAAATTCACGGCTTTTGCTTAAAACTTTATCGATAACTTTATTCTGTTTTGTTATTTGCCTTCCTCGTTCTGCCTTATTTGAGGCAACTTCTTCTGAAGCGAGCGAGCCAAATTCTGTTAATAAAGATTTTTCAAAATATTGCGATTGTGACTCTAAAGAACTTTGGTGTTGATGGTGATTAATTGTTTGCGATTCTTTGGCTTTTGGATATATTCTTTTATCAGTTTTTGATCTTGTTAAACTATTTTTAGAAGCAACTTGATGAGCATTAGTGCTAGAATTATCTACAGGTTTATGCTCTACTTTTCTGTTAGGTTTGGTTCCATCTAAAAAATCAGTTGCTGCCACACTTACTTTGGCAATTTCAGCAAATGGTCTTAAGTGATCGGATTTTACTACATAAATTTCATTTTCGTGAGACTTCTCAAGCGGAGATTTTTTCTTGCCGCCAAATAAACCCTTTTGTTTTCTTTTTTGGCTTAAAAAGTTTTCAATCTCATTTTCATTAAACTTATCAAGATCAAGTTTTGCTGTAACAATCTTTTTGCCGTTTTTTCTAATTTCTAAAACGCCTTCTTCTAAATTGCCATTATACACCAAATCACCATTGGCAGCGGCACGCATTAGTTTTTTTGTTAAGTAAGATCCAGCAGCACCATCTTTTTCTATTATTGATCGGCATAATTCTTTGGTAGTTTTTGCTGGTCTTGCTTTTGTCTCTTGTGATTTTGCAACAATGAATTCTGCTTGTATTGTTTTGATGGCATCAAGATGTGAAGTTCCAGTGCTACTAAGTTCTTTATATCTAGCTAAAGCATTTTTTAAGTCCTCTTCTTTAACGCCAAAAACATCAAGATCATTTGGATTGCCGTTATGCGGGGTAATTAAAGGATTATCCTTAATAAAAGAAATGCTGGTGGATGGTGGTTTGTTAAGCCATTTTGAAATTCTATTACCTCCGAGTACGCCAATTGTTTTATCTATAATTCCAACATCATCTTTGTTTTGTTCGCTGAATTTCTGATACAAAACAAATTCTGGCGCGCGCAAATTTCCCAAAATTTCTAGTTCTAAAATTCTTTCTTTGGCATTTCTGGCTAATGCCACGCTTATATTTTGAAAATCATCTCCTCTTAAATCTGGAGATCTAGTTATTATGCTTCGCTCAAGATCATCAATATCTTCGTCAATTTGGTAGGAGGACTGATATTTTAATTCTGAAATACTATTAACAGCAACTCCTCCAAGAGTTAGGCCAAGACCAGTAAAAAGCAGGGGATTAAGCCCAATTCCAATTGGACCACCAACTGCCATCATTGCTTGACCAGCCGACAAAGCTGCATTACCAAAGGTTTGCAATCGGTGGTTATCGCGTTTTGCTACCAAAAGTTCATCAGTGATTTGTCTGGCTAAATCGCTAACATCTTTGGCATCACGAAATTTTTCTAATTCAGCTTCTGCTTCTTTCCATTCTTTACGCTCGTCAATCATTTTATGAAAAGCGTAAATGGCCATCAAAGACTGACCAGCAAAGCCAAATGAGTTTCCAATTGTGGAAAATAAAGTGCCTTCGGTGCCATTAGAACCAGTAGTGATTTTATCAATGCCGCCAAAAATGTTAAATACAGCCTGCGCTTCATAAAAGGCAACCGAAGTCATCATCGCGGTCATTGCTAACCATCCACAATGAGCTGCTAAAACATCTTTTATTTCTGGCGCACCAAGATCTGCTTCCATTTCTTTTTGGTAGTTAGCAGCAAGATCAATAATTTCATTTTTTACAATTTCACTATCAATTTGATGAAGCGCGGCAGCGACTTTCTTTAAAAACTTATTTGGCGCATCATCTTTTATTTGATCAAAATCAATTTTACATTTCTCACATAAATTGCGTTTAAATTGCTCAAGTTTTGTCTCAATTTCTGCGCGCTTAATGTGAGTAGCATTGTATTCGTCGTAGGTTTCTTTTGCTTCTTCACCAAGCCCTTCATAACCAAGATGCACACCTTTTAGAAATAGAGGAAAAATTACCAATCCCTGAATCAAAGCAACAGTTTGTTGTGGCAAGCCAGTGTTATTCATGGCATTTGCAGTATCATCAGCACCGTCGATGACAATTCTGAGATGATGACTATTTTCTATTAATGGATGAAATTGTTTTTTTCTTCTGTTTTCGCGAAAGTTATAGCGAACTAATGACTTATCTGAACTCAAAGCATCACTAACAACATCAAAAGCTCCGAAAACAGTTAGGGGATTAATAGAAAAGCTGGTTAGTGGCTTATTGCTTTCAATTAGAGTTTCTCCTCTCAGGAAAGAAATTAACCCATCAGAATCTCTGCAGGAATAGACTTCGCCGTCAACATCGCAAAAGTATATTTTTGTTCCATCCGCCTCTTTTTCCCAAATTCTTAAATCAAGATCGTAATTCTTTTCCTCTAAATGTTTCTGAAGTTCATTTTCTTGAACAATTTTTTCAGTAATTAAATCTGCTGTTAATTCTGACGGAATTTGTGGTGATATCGAAAGCTCTCTAAAGCCAGTTTCTTGTAGTTCTGAAATTCCACGATAATCAAGCTCAAGAAAGTGATTAGTTAAATTACGATGATCTTTTACGAAACAGTCTTTTTTTAAAAGAAACCTAATGATTTCTTGGTGAGTTTGCTTGTCGGTAAAAATTTTTAATGACTGCTTCTCATTATCAATTTTTACTCTGCAGTTAGTTTTTTTCTTATTTTTGCTCATTTTTGTCGATAATTTTAGTTACAATTTTGCAATTCAAAATCGACAAACATTTCAGTTTTTGATGTGCAAAAATTTCCATTTTTATTCATCAAAGAAAGATAAGGCATGGCACTAGAGCTATTGCCAAATTTTCTTAGAAAAGTACGTGGATATGATAATGATAAACATTATCATATTTAAAATTTAAAACACAATGAGTTTTCTGATAATTATTATCACTCTAATTTGGATTATTTTTGATGATGATTCGAATAATATAAACGGCACCACTGTGGTTATTGGTTTGCCAAATAATTAAAAAAGGCATTCGAACAGCCGACTGATCAAGTTAAAAGAATTGGCATTTATCGAACTATATTTTTTAGCAAAAGTGCAGTTGAAACGAAGAAGTGGAGCATAACAAAAAATCCCTTTTACAAACTTTTCTTGCACTTTTTTGATGTAGATAAATCAATGATTCAAAGGCTATTTAAACTGTACCTTCGAGTTAGAGGATTAAGCATTGTTGGAAGGTAATATTTTCATCTGAAAGTTTGTAACGCTTGTCTTCTGGCTTGGTGTTTTTGGTAATAATATCGGTAAATGGCATTGGGTAGAATTTTTTGACTCTGTTGGTTTGGGAAAATTTATCCCCAAATTCACCACCCAGAATCAACAAACTTTTTTCGATTGCTTCGGATTAGATTCTGGCTTGAGGTCTTTATTAATCTTCTTCTTGGACTTTGTTAGATCTCTTTAAAGTAGGGTTTTGGCGGAGAGAAAGGGATGGCGCGCATTCGCGCTTGCAAACGCAAGATTTTTCTAAGTTCAGCTGAAGCTTCACCAAGAAAAATTAAGCTTATTGTCGAACCTAGTTTTCAAATCCTCGCTCACTTTCCACCACAAAAAAAGGGCCGACTTCTTTCAAAGTCAGCCCTTTTTTTGTGGCGAGAAAGGCATCCATATTATAGGATATGAAGCCTTATAAATAGAAGGTTTGCTATTTTATAAAAATCTAATATACCCCCATTTACATCCCCATAGAATCTTTCCTAAAGTAGGCTAAATATCAAAATATATAAGATAGAGCGAGTTATATTAACTACTTTTTAAAGAACAAGAAAAATGTCAGAAATATGAATTAGGGTAGGATGATAGTAAAAATTTGACTTCTGTGAAATAGGGTAATAAGATTTTAATTAACCCTTTCTAATTTAGAGGGCCAGATTCAGTTGATGATCTCATTAAAAGGTTAAAAGCATATAAAGGTAAAAAGTATCATGAGAGAATTTAATGTAACTGTTGGTGAAAATGGCAGAATGATAATTCCAGCCATTTTTAGAAAACAATTAAACTTAAAAGCCGGTGACGAAGTGGTAGTGAAATTATCTGCGGATAATGACATTGTCGTTCATAGTCCAAAGCAATCTTTAAAAAAATTACAGGCACTTTTTAAAAGTAGCAGCGAAAGCTTCGTTGATGAACTTTTGGAAATGCGCCGAAAAGAGGAAATTTAAATGACAGATAAAATCGTATTTGATGCTTCGGCAATATTAGCATTGCTGAAAATGGAAGAGGGACATGAGATTATTGCTGAAAATCTTGATCGTTCGATAGTTTCGAGCGTGAATTTTTCTGAAGTGATAGCAGTTTTAGCTAGAAAAGGTTTTGGGCAAGAGCAAGTGATTAAGTCTTTAAAAGATACTTTCTTACATATTGAAAATTTTGATGTTGAACAAGCAGTAGTCGCCGCTTCAATCGATGCAATTACCAAACAACATGGATTGTCGTTGGGTGACAGAGCTTGTCTTGCTTTGGCGAAAACAAAAAATCTTTCTGTATTAACTGCTGATAAGATTTGGAAGGAATTAGATTTAGATATTAAGGTTCAACTAATTAGATGAGATGAGTGAGTATAATTTTTCCAAATTAAGCCCTAGAGATTTTGAATCACTGTCTCAGGACCTACTTAGTAATCTAGAAAATAGGCGCGTAGAGAGATTTAGAAGCGGGCAAGATGGGGGGATTGATGGTAGATTTTATTCTTTAGAAGGAGATGAAACAATAATTCAATGTAAACACTTTGAGAAATCTGGATTTGATAACCTGAAATATTGCTTAATTAACACAGAACTAAAAAAAATTCAGAAAATCAATCCTTCAAGGTACATAATTACAACAACCGTAGATTTATCTCCATCTCAAAAAGAAGTAATAATGAATGAACTCAGACCTTATATAAAAAGGTCTGATGATATTTTTGGGAAAACTGAACTAATAGATTTATTAAGAAAGAATCCCAAAATTGAGGCAAATCATTATAAGCTGTGGATGGATAGCACTAATGTTCTTAAGTTAATTTTTAATAATGATGTTGAAGGAAAAAGCAGAGACAAATTAATAGAAATAAAAGACTCCTTAGATATCTATCATAGAACTTCAGACTATAACAAGGCTATAGAGAAACTTGAAAAGACAGGATGCCTGATAATAACAGGGGAGCCAGGTATTGGTAAAACTACTTTAGCTTATCAATTATTATGGAATTATATATCCCTCCCAGATCAAGAAGCATTTAAATTCTATTATATCGAAGATGTTTGTGAAGGTAACAAAGTTTTTGATGAAACTGAGAATCAGATATTTCTGTTTGATGACTTCTTGGGCGGCAACATATTGGAGGTATTTAGTGGGCGCGAAGAATCTAATGTAGTACAGTTTGTTAATCGCATTAAAAGAAATAACAAAAAGCGGCTTATACTAACATCTAGAACAGTCATTCTCAACAGAGCCAAAAGTTTAGGTGAAAAATTCGTTATTAACGGAATGGATCGGAATGAATTTGAGCTGAAAATAGAATCTTTATCAACAATAGATAAATCATATATTTTATATAATCACATTTGGAACGCCTCTATTAGCAAAGATCATGAGGATGAGATCTATAAAGATAAGAGATATAAAAAAATAATTAATCATCAAAACTATAGTCCGAGATTAATTTCTTTTATCACCAGTAGTGATAAATTGGTCAATATTAACTCATCTGAATATTGGGATTATATAACCAAAACATTGCGAAATCCGGCCCATATATGGAAAAATATATTTCAAAACCAAATTAATAAATTTGAACAATTTATTGTATATCTCACCATTTTTAATGGAGGGGTTATAAAGGAAGTGGAACTGAAGAGATCTTTTGGAAACTTAATGTTGGATTACAAATTAATAACAGAGATAGAATTAGAAAATAAATTTAAGTCAGCAATTGAAGTAGTTTCATTATCTCTATTGAAAATCTCCAATTCCAATGGAGATATTTCTTACAGCCTATTCAATCCATCTATTGGGGATTATATTATCTCAGATAAGATAAATGATATAAATCTCGTAACTGCCTGTTTTAAGAATCTCACTACCATTAAGTCTCTGGACTATTTAAATAGCTTATACGGACCATATGATGAGTTAAAACTGGATATAGGAAGTGCGACTAGCCCATGGATTGAGATAAAGAATGACTTATATAGGAAAATTCTAGAGCCAATCGTAAGAGAGAAATTAAATTCCCCAAATTCAAACATAACTATCGACTATAAAATACGATTAGCCTCTTTGGCAGAAAAAAGAGCTATATTTTCTGGAATAAATACACTGAGAGAAGATTGCATCTTAACAGAAGAATTAAAAAAATTTCTTGAGTTGTTTATAAAACAAAATCCGACTCATAGTCTTATAAGGGAGTTCTCTGGTTTATATAAATGGTATATAGAAGCAGACCTTATAGAAGCCAGTTCAGATTGTGTATCTCATATTATTGAGTCTTTCTATAATGATGGATCTAGATTTTGATGATATAGATTATTTAAAACCACTAATCGAATTAGTGTGTGATGTAACTGATGATGATAATTACGCAGACAAACTAAAAGAGTCATTTTTTCAATACTTTCTGACAAATATTGATAATGAGTTAAGTTCACACAATATTCTGGATAATGTTTACGAACCTGACAGCGGATGGGGGAAAATATCAGACTTTATTCACAATAAATCATCAGAATATGGATTTACACTTCATCACCATGAAATTTCTCAAATATCAGAAAATGTGGACATGGACTCTTTTATTGAGAGCAATATAAGTTCCTCAGAGAGAGATGAGTTAAATTATGATGCTTGGAAAGAATCTAGATATAATGAAATACCCAGAACAATTGATGAAATTGACGACATTTTTTATAGAGAGGAGTAGAGAGATACTGTCATAATAATTTAATTTCTTAAACAAAATAAAATGTCGGATCCAACAATTACATGCCCAAGTTGCAAAACAGAAATCAAGCTCAATGAATCACTAGCGGCTCCATTGATTGAAGCGACAAGAAAACAATTTGAACAAAAACTTTCACAAAAAGATGCGGAAATTTTCAAGCGCGAAGAAAATTTAAACGCTAAAGAAAAGCAAATTGCAGAAGATAAAAGAAAATTTAGTGAACAAGTAGCAGATCAGGTTGCCTCTCAACTCAAAAGTGAGCGCACACGCATCGTTGAAGAAGAATCAAAAAAAGCAAAACTTGCTAGTGCTGATGAATTAGAAAATAAATCACGAGAAGTTGCTGAGTTAAATGAAATTCTAAAAACTAACTCGGTGAAACTAGCTGAAGCACAACAATCTCAAGCAGAACTATTAAAGAAACAACGAGAGTTGGATGATGCAAAGCGTGAACTAGATCTTACCATTGAAAAAAGAGTGCAAGATGGATTGGTTGAAGTACGAACTAAGGCCAAGCAGGAAGTAGAAGACACTCTAAAATTAAAAATAGCAGAGAAAGATCAAACCATTGTGTCTATGCAGCAAAAAATGGAAGATCTAATCAAGAAAGCCGAACAAGGTTCTCAACAATTACAAGGCGAAGTACAAGAATTAGAGTTAGAAAATTTACTGCGAGCAAAATTCCCTTTTGATTCGATCGAGCCAGTTGCAAAAGGTGAGTTCGGGGGAGATGCTTTGCAACGAGTCGTGAGTCAAGCTGGGCAAGCCAGTGGCTCGATTCTATGGGAATCAAAACGCACAAAAACTTGGCAAGATGTTTGGCTTACAAAGCTTCGTGATGATCAGCGTACTGCAAAAGCTGATATTGCCGTAATTGTCACTCAAGTCCTACCAAAAGGAGTTCAAACTTTTGATATGGTTGACGGAGTTTGGGTTGTTAGCCCAGTTACTGCAATTCCTGTAGCAATAGCAATTCGCCAAACTCTTCTACAAGTCAATATGGTTCGACAAATTTCCGAAGGCCAACAAACCAAAACAGAAATGGTTTATCAATATTTGACCGGCCCTCGCTTTAAACAAAGAGTTGAGGCTATTGTTGAGGCATTTTCATCGATGAAAGAAGATCTTGATAAGGAAAGAAAAGCCATCATGAAACAGTGGGCAAAGCGCGAAGAACAAATTGAACGCGTAATGGGGGCAACTGTTGGAATGTATGGTGATCTACAAGGAATAGCCGGGAAATCAATTCAAGAAATTGAAGGACTAGAGTTACCCAATCCAGAGTCTGAATAATTAATCACAATGAAACAGCACGCCAGAGACTATTTATCTGAATATAAAGTAAAAAACTCATCCAAAAAATGGCTTTGTTTGCTGATTGATAAAGTACTTGATAGTAATGGGAAAATAGGCTCTTCGGAAGAGGAAGAAATTTTGAGAGAAATTCTTAAAGAAAACGGGCTGGATTCTCAAATTATACAAAATCAAACGAACCAAACGGTAGAACAAGAAAATAAGACTATCTCAAACTTATTACTTACTAAAATTACGCACCAAAAAGGCGTCAATGCTTTGATTCCAAATCAACCAATTACATTCAGCCCTCATTTTACCCTTATTTATGGGTTGAATGGAGTTGGTAAAAGCGGATACTTTCGCATCATTCATGAAATAGCTGGTGGCAGTAAACAAAAGAAAATTTTAGAAAATGTACACTTACCAGATTCTAACGGTGGTGATATAGAAGTAGATATCGATTTTTCATTGGATAGCGGTCAAACCACACAGAAGTATAAATGGTTAAATAAAGGTATGAGAGGCGTTGAGCCATTTAATCAAATTAGAGTTTTTGATTCGGAGTATTTGCCAATTTTTCTTGATGAGCGCGAAAGTAGTATCGATGTTAAGCCATTGGGGCTCCACTTATTTCAGGTAATTATTCGATCAATTGAGCGCATCA
This sequence comes from uncultured Rhizobium sp., assembly GCA_964461905.1. Classification (GTDB taxonomy): domain Bacteria; phylum Pseudomonadota; class Alphaproteobacteria; order Rickettsiales; family UBA1997; genus UBA2645. Next base: position 36,819 of record CAYWVI010000010.1, read on the forward strand.
AAATCAAATTGACAGAGCTAAAAGAAAGAGAGGATTTGTTAAAACCAAATCTGGGTCCATTAGCTGCAATGATTAAATCACATGATACAAAAACCCTCATTCTAAAAAATATCTTCGACGAAAACGAAAGACATTTTCTGCTTAATGATAATCTCTCTTGTACACAAGAAGATCTGGATAAATTGGAACTTCTAAAAAAGCAGAAACAAGAGCTTTTAGCTCAAAACATAGAAGATAAAAAGAAGTTATTGGATCGCGATATTAAAGGGCTTATTAATTTTCAAAGCGACCTAGAGTCCCTTGAGAAAAAAATCCAATCACTAACAAAACAAACCTCAGCAGTAGTTAAATCATATTTAGAAAAAGAAAAAGTACGCGATGAGCAGATAAAAACATTTGAAGCCCTACAAAACATTCAACAGGGAAGAGAGTGGCAAGAATTTATTGAGTCTGCAAAAAGATATCATGAAGTACTGAAAGATAGCCGGAATGATGAATGCATCTATTGCCATCAAAAATTAACTTCTGAAGCTTTACAGCTAGTACAGTCATACTCAAAGTACTTAGAAGATCAATCCCAGAAAAATTTTAAAAACGTAGAGCTTGAGATAAGATCTTTAAGTGAGCAGTTAAATTTTCCAACTGAGTTTGATTCGTTTGAAATTTTTAAAGATATTAAAGGCGAGACAGGAAATGTAGATACTACCCTTGTGAGCGCAGTAGAAATAATGTTATTGGGCGCAAGAAATCAAAAAACTAAATTGCAAGCATCCCTAGTTAACAAAACTATTATAGATGAAAATTATATTTCTGATTTACCAAGAGTAAGTGATGCAATTACCAAATTGATTGACCAAAAGAAAAAGTTATCCGGTGATATTTATCAATCCGATGAGGCAAAAAGATTGCAGGTTGCTTTACTTGATAAGGATATAGATCTGCTTGAAGATAAACAAACTCTCTCGAACCATAAAGATCAGCTCAAGAATTACTTTGATTGTTGTGATCAATCTGAAAAATATGGAAAAATAAATCAAATTATTGGCACAACAAACACCCTAACTATTTTGGGATCTAAGGCCGAGAATGATTTATTAACCAGTAAGATTAAGGAATCTTTCGAAAAGGAACTTAAAGCACTGGGCAATACTATGAAAATAGAATTGGAAAAATCAGGAGCGTCAAAAGGGAAAACTTTTACAAGATTAAAAATTGTCAATACAAACGCTCGTGAAGTTCTAAGCGAAGGAGAACAAAAGAAAGTTGCTCTCTCTCTATTTTTATCAGAAATTACAAATCAGAATAATAAAACCCCTATTGTTTTCGATGACCCGGTTACAAGTCTTGATCACGAAATTAGTGATAAGTTAGCAAAACGGTTAATAGCTTTATCTAAGGATAGACAGGTGATTATTTTTACTCACAATCTGTCGTTTGCTAAACAATTGATGGAAGGGGTCACAATCCATCAGGTAAATTATGAACATCATGTAATTGACCGCTCCCCTACTATGATTGGCAGAGTAAATTTACAGGAAAGTCCTAAAATGGCCAATCTCAATAATTTAAGAGATAAATATAATCTTTCCGTGAAAGATTATGAAATTTTAAGCGCCGAAGATAAAGAAAAATCACTAGCAAACGCCTTTGACTACCTAAGGTGTGCCTGTGAATGTCTCATTGAGGAGTCCTTATTTGCAAAAACATTAGAAAGATTTAGCGACCAAGTAAAAGTGCAAAACCTTGAATGTGCTGTGTTGGAAAAAGATATTGCACAACGAATTGTTGATCTACATGGAAAAATATCAGAGCAAGGGATGATGCATAATCATAGTGATTATCAAACTCCGGTATCACTTCAGGATTTTAAGGATCGCAAACAAGAATTTGAGACTATTTATACAGAGATAGAATCAAAAAGAAAATCGAATGAGAACGAAAGAGTTAAAAAGAAAAAAGCCAGTCCACTTAATAAGTGGTAGAGCCTTCTTTTTATAAAAAATACCCAAGAATATCACCTCCATTTCCCCCATAATACATCGTATTAACTTCTTGCAGTTAAATAAAACTTATTTCCTTCCACCACCCTTGGGCTGCGTTGTATTTTTTGATTTATTAGCTTCTTCAACCAACTTTTTAAATTCTTTATTTTCCGCTTTGGCAGAAGGTTTTCTATCTCCGTCTCCTGAAAGCATTATTCTGCCAATATCCAATTCGCTACGCCAATCTGAATCAAAGCCAGATTTTTTTGCCTCTGCTCTATGCTCTAAAGAAGATTTAATTATATCTTCGTAAAGATAATGTTTTCTTACTCTTTCCTTAAGATGTATGTTGCTAATTTGTTCAATTATAATCTCTGGGTCCATATCGGAAAATTTTCCACCACCAGAACCTAGTTTATGTCCGCTTGGATATGCTCCAGCTTGATGAAGTAAATCATGATCACCTTCACCATGTCTCGTATCATTTAATGCAATTAAGTTTGCTGGATTTAATGCAGCTTTTTCTTCAAAAATACCTTCAAAAGCCTTTTTCCAGACTATGTGATGAAATGCCACACCTTTCTTACCAACATTTGCACCAGAACTTTTTAAAGATTGTAACAAATCTTTAAAATCTTCGTTCTTCGTAGTGCCGGCCAGTTCTTTACCTCGGGACATATATTCAATCACTGGCCAAATAGTTTCTATGTCAGGAAGAAAATCAAAATCATCTTTTACTAACTTGGCAAGTTTCGTTCTTATTTGAGATTGTTTGGTCTCATACAAACTTGAGGTAGCATTACGCATTTCATCAGGACTAACAACTTCTCTGAATGCTCGACGCAAGTATGGATTATGGTACAAATTTACCGGAACATATTCTTGTGCTATACCCCTAACAAGTTGTTTTGTTTCCTTAAGATACTCTTCATATCCATCTTGTCCTCTTAATTTTTGAAGTTCTTCATATCTTTCAGTTAAGGAGTCTTGAGGAAGAAATACAGATTTCGCCAAAGAAGCTATCATTAATGCTTTGAATGTTTTTCTTGATTCATCAACAAGATCTTCATCGTAATACTGTTTCAGAGTTTTCACAACTTGTTCAGATTCAGAAGTAAGCTCTATATCAATTTCAAGTATTGAAGATAAATCTCTCAGTATTTTCTTTGATAGATCAGCTTTCTTTTTAGCATCCTGTGATTTCATATCTGATAATTTATTTTGTTAAACCCTATCCCTCAAAGCCTCATAAAGCCCAGAATGATTGAGTAGAATATCAAGAATTCTATTCCTAACGGCTTCATAATTTAAGGTTTTAATACTCATGCTGTTATGAGCATCAAAGCACTTCATAATAGCGTTCATATGGAATAGTGTACCTGTCAACTAATTAATTGACAGCTTATTTTTAGTGATTAGTGTTTGCTTAACAATTTACTAGAATAAAAGCAAAGT